>NZ_JBFUIB010000002.1:0-119426 GCF_056402095.1 Peribacillus sp. P4_C12 | reverse complement strand
GGACTACTTTAAGGGGACTTAAAAAATTGTCGATGCAAGCGATGCTTACTTTCGCTGCCATTAATTTAAAGAAGATGGCCAATTGGACATGGCAAGGTCCAAAAATGGCCTAACAGAGTGGGCTCGTAGAGCCCCAATATCTTAACCTTGGACCAAAATTCAAAGGGAATTTCAAAAGGGGTTCGGAATTTTATAATTCCGAACCCCTTTTGTCTACAAACTGAGCGATTCTTATTAAAGAATCGCGCCTTTTTCTTGAATAAACAAGAAGCTCATATTAGCCGGTATTGTGGAGGCAATTAACTTATTTTTGCTGGTAATGTTAAATATCATAGAAGAGTGAGATTACTCTGGATCAACAATTGTTTGATTAAAGTTATTCGTTAGCTCAAAGAAAGATCTGTGTAAACATCTCTCGATCCTCAACTAACGTCACCTTTTTGAAGAAAAAATGGATTACTCTTCTCTTGCCTATTTATAATGAATAACATTTCAAGAATACCAATAAAAAGCATAATCAGTCATAACTGAAGAATCACCCAACTGATGTAACATAGCTGAAATATTCCCTCTATGATAGGTTCCATGATTCACAACGTGTAAGACCATTTCAGATATACTTGTTTCTCTTAATCCTGCCCATGGATTATCCAACATTATTCTCTTTTCCATATCTTCCTGTCTGTTCAAAAAGGATTTAAACCGAGATGTTAAAGTGTGAAATTCCGTTTCTAAGTCTTCAATGGGCAGTTTCTCAATCTTTTCTTGAATTTGAAATGAAGATTGCATTGCTTCATTCATACTCTGACCCTCTAGGGTATTAAGCCATCCATATTCCACCAAATAGAGATGAGATAAAACCTTTGAAACAGAAGAAAAGACACTTTTCATTTCCTTTTGATATTTCTCAGGAGAAAGTGTCTTAAGATGATCAATAATCCGTTGATTTGCCCATACATGATAGTTATATAGATTTTCTACATGATTTGCCATACAATCGCCTCCTTATCATCACGTTTTTTAATATTCTTTATCAGAATGAATTATTCCTTTAAATATTATTACTTATCTGATGAGATCTTCAACTAAATGGCCCAATTGTTGAACAAAGGTCAAAGCAATCTTCAACTAACCTGCCCCGATAGTTGCATAAGAAAAGCTGCCTTAAAGACAGCTCCGATCTTCAGCTAGTCGAGTAGAAGGGAACCTTTCTACCTTGCGGTAGATTATGTTCCTCCCCCCTCACAGAACCGTGCTTGCGCTATTCACGCACACGGCTCCTCCTAGTTACCATTCACAAAATGTAGCTAATCTCTTAGATTCAGATTTTGCTAATTCTGCTATCCGACTCCCTACACAGCATTTGGTTTCCTTGCTTTTTATCGCTTGTACACCATACTCTTCTAACAAGAAAAGACCGGTAGGGTCTCCCGAGTTGCCGTATCATATCGATGTGTAACGTGCCAAGGTCTCTGACTCCAGAGAGGTTTTATCCATCTTGCCCTTAACGAAAGGTCAAATGTAGCTTTCTGCTGTGCGTAAGGCATCAGCCCTCTCGATTTACTAACATTATGGAGCTCAATCCCTTCAACCATTTGGCTTTCGGCCCGCCACCTAACTGTCTACGCTTAAAGACTAAAGTTACCTTTAGCCCTCCAAGACTCGCTACGAGCGAATGGCTAGTTCTTACWCGACGGGAATCCCACCCGCTATATGATACGACCTAGGCTCGGCCGCACACGCACCTGTTAGTTCGGTTCTGGTGCAAGAACCATTAGGTCTAATAATCGGCCAAAAAGGAGCCATACATGAATTTTCCGTGTATCCATAAAAACACTAGGCTTGCCTAGTACCACAACGTAGTTGGGTCAGTTTTTCCTTATTCTAAATCCTGAAAGTGTCTATCAACATATCAAAATCGTAATTAAAATGGGGCCATTATTCAATTTAAGGGTTCAATCTACACATGAATCGTAAATTTCAAAAAAATAATCAAACCAATATTCTCCTCTATACGTTTATATATAGTGAAGGGAGCAAAACCCCGACTAAAAATTTTCAAAGGGAGGTGGTTGGGAAACCTGAAGCATATTGACAGGCATTCGATTCTCCTGTTCATCTGGATTAAAGGAAACATTTATCAAGAACATAATTTCACAAGGTGAAGAAATGTTAAAACCTTCTCCTTCACTATAATTCAGGATGAGTCAAAAAAGTACAAGCTTAAAATGCTAAATCAGACGAAGTGGGAAAGTATTTAATGGACCAAAAGGAATGACACTTTATTATTTCACAAAAAGTGATTCAAGCGTCAGTAATTGCAAAGGTCAAGATCGTGAAAATTGGCCGCCTTTCCATGCAGATAACATCATCTCCTCTATATGGTTGGACAAAAAAGAGTTTAAAACAATCATAAGAGATGACGGACAAAAGCAAACAACGTATAAAGGGCATCCACTTATTACTTTGTGAAAGATAAGCAGGCCGGTGATATAAATGGTTAAGGCGTAAATAATGTCTTTTGCAAAAACAAAGAATCAGGAACGCTGATAAGTAGCAAAAAAGTTGTTTAAGTTAGAAAACTTGAACACGCAAAAAACCATTCATATTTTTGAACAGATGAAAGATAAAAATAGTATTTCCAGAGGTGGATTAAAATGAAAAAATTTAGTTGTTTTTTAGTGGTGATGATTTTTATACTTTTAATGACAGCTGGCTGCAGCTCTAATGTTAACGATGAAAAAGCCAATGAAGAGCAAACAGAATTAACAGAAGACGGAGCAGACAGTGAACAACCAGAAAAGCAGACTGTGGAAGAAGCAACAGCAACAAGTGAAGACATGCCAGATTTTCTTTCAAGTGGTAGCGAAGAAGTGATCATTTCACTGCTGGAACTAAAGGCCAATATAGAAACAGAGTCTGAAAATACCGAGCAAATCCAAACAACAGGCAAAGACCTTGAAGAAAGTTGGGATTCAATAGAAAAACAAGTAGAGGAACAGCACCCTATAGATTATAAAAACATCGAAGAAAGTCTTTATCCACTCATCGATGAAATAAAAAAGGATCAATCAGATGTGGAAAAAATAAAGCAGTTAACTAATGACACGACAGAAAAAATGAAGGCATTTAAAGAAAAAATAGCATCTGCTTCTTCATAATAGTTATTATGGTGAATTCGAAATCTATACAGAAAACAAGCCCCACCCTTGTTCATCAAAGGGCAGGGCTTTTTTGGTGTGTAGCAGGAATTTGAATGCAACGTTTTGTATACGCATGTTATCTTCAATACACCAAAATGATCTGTTTTACGGCTCGATAAAAAAGCCTTAAGGCTTTTGCTGATTGAATAACTCTTAACGGGCAGGCTGATGCCATAGGTAAAAAGAAGATTAGCTGGGTTTCTTAATTATTTACATCCAATCTAGAACTATTCGGATCCGACTAGTAAAAAAGCGACTGCTCATTATTCCGTAATCGCGCCCTTTAATTGAATAAGAAGGGACTATATTTTATTGAAATTATCGTCAACAAACCTCTTCATTTTATCTGTACAAGAACGCTAAGTTTCCAGGTTAGTAATTTTGCCGAAAAGTAATGCATCATAATACTTATCCTCTATAAAATAGTGGTCTTTTAATCGTCCTTCTAACTCATACCTGTTCTTTTCAAGTATCCGTGCAGAGCCAATATTGGCATGCACTACCATAGCATGGAGCTTATGAAGATTAAGTGATTTAAATGCAAAATCACTTATCAATGCAACAATCTCTGTTCCATACCCCTTATCCCAATGATGTTTATGCAACACATAACCAATTTCAGCTTGGTTTGCTTCTTGGTCAAAATTGAAAATTATGGCTGTTCCTATAATTGCTTGAGTTAATTTTTCAACAATGGAGGAATATAAATGAGTTCCTGCCGACTCACGTTTTAACATTATTTCAATGAACTGACGAGTTTCCTCCAAAGTACTCATCAAATTCCAGCCAATAAATCGTGAAACCTCTTGATCTGACGCATAATGATGTATCTCTTGAACATCCTCTATCCTTAGTGCTTTGAAGTAGATTTTTTCACCCTCTAATGAATGAAATAAAACAGCCTGCTTCTCCATTTTAACCTCCTCTAACTACGCTTTGTTAATGAACCTCCGATGGTAGCGAAAATGTCCCCAATTAAGGTTAAATATCATCAAGTGCAAAGTTAAGTTTAGAAATTATACATCGGCTGGACTTTTGCGAATTCCGTCTTTTATAGAATATATATCCTAGACGTCTATCTATCCGATAGGCGTTTTTTTGTTTGTGTCCTTTGCTTAACCAGTAGATAGTGGGTTAACATACCTCTGCATTATGGGGTGACGTCAGGAAAATCCGTTTTACAAGATTAGCATTTTGATACACGTCTTATGAACATTATGAAATCCTAATTTCACAGTATACTTGATAGGGAATCTTAACCGTAAATCTACAATTGATTAAAGAGGATATTAGACATATAAAACCAATACATTATAAACATATTGCTTCAACATTTCTTTTCTATAATTATAGCTGTATACATATTTTAGATTGGAGATGGAGAACATGAACAAAAAATTATTAGCAGGTGCCGGGGTAGCGTTTACGTTGTTATTCAGTCCACTAAGTCAAGCTTTTGCATCAGAAACAATAACAATAGGAGACTTAAGAAAGGTTGATAATGTTGCCCATCGTGGTGCATCGGCATATGCACCTGAAAATACGATTGCTGCTTATGATAAAGCAGTAAAAATGAAGGCAGATTATATTGAAATTGATGTTCAAAGAAGCAAGGATGGAGAATTAGTACTTATCCATGATACGACAGTTGATCGTACAACGGATGGATCTGGAAAAGTTGGTGATTTCACGTTTGAAGAACTAAGAAGCCTTGATGCAGGCAGCTGGAAAGGTGAGCAATTTGCTGGTGAACAAATCCCAACATTTGATGAGATTCTTGATCGTTACCACGGGAAAATTGGAATATTAATAGAATTAAAGGCTTCAGAGCTTTATCCTGGGATTGAAGAAAGTGTAGCTGAAGAATTAAAAGAACGAAATCTTGATAAACCACAAAATGAAAAAATCATTATCCAATCATTTAACCATAAATCAATGGAAAAAATGAATGATCTCGTTCCTAAAGTTCCAATCGGTGTGTTAACATCTTCAAGAGCTGACACAACAGAACAAGCCTTACAGGAATTTTCAACATATGCCGACTATTTTAATCCAAGCTATGGAATTGTTACTGAAGAATTAGTGAATCAAGTTCACTCTCTTGATATGAAAATTGGATCATGGACAGTACGTAGTCAAGAGGCAGCAGATTTCCTATTAGATATGGGAGTTGACGCAATTATTACGGATTATCCAGATTATGTAGATCCAAGAAACTAATATTTTTGTATAATTATTAGAAAAAAGGTCGATTTCTACAGGAGATTGATCTTTTTTTTGGGTTGAAACCTTCTTAACGTTGGAAATCCCCACTTTCCGGACGTCAATTATGGAATGTATGACCCTATTTATTTGAATCGAGTAGGTAATTATAAGTCTAAATGTAGTTAATTTCGTTGTAGAGCGTTTCTCAGCATTAAATTATTTAAAAAACAGGTGTTTTTGACTGGTAAAAGGTATGTTTTCACTTTCAGTTAGGTTTGGGCTCAGCTTTACATTAGATTTACTTCCTTCTCATGGAGAATTAATTGCTCACCAATTTGATCAGACAGTAAGAATTTATAATGTAATCCAATACAAAGGAGTTCCATCAATTCAGATGACTACCCTTGAGAAATAGTGAGTGCCAGATTAATAAAAGCTTAAAAAGGGTGTCCCAAGATCAGACTTTTTGGACACCCTTTTTAAGTATTTAAATAACTTGTTTTTTAATTCAAAAAACAGCTAAAAGGATCTTCCAGTCGAAGATCCTTTTCAAATAGCTATAATATCTGATTATGTGAACTAGCGTTTTTTCGTTAGTTGAAGAAGAAAAATCAAAAGCATTGTTTTAGAGAGTCTATTTTAAAGAAGTAACAATCAAAAAAGTTCGTAAAAGTGTAGCCCATTCCGGCCAGGTAGATAAACACATATTCTTCTTGTAAGATTTAACTCCCGGTTGATAAACGGATTCAATATTATAAAACAAGAAGGAAAAGAGATTCACGTTTTCAACTAAAACTGTATTTCTAATGCAGTTGGTTGACTGGATTAAGCATTATCAATGTACCCATATTGTCTACTGGAAACCATGTGTGAATTTACTAGATGCTGAAGATATTGAGTTTTTGCCCAACATATGAAGCAGTCTGATAAAACTGATGTTGCAGTATGGCTTGCTAAACTAATAGTTGAACTTACAGAATCCCGTTTAATTATCTAGTGGTGATAGGAGTGCCCTAACATATTTCAGATTATGAAATGGTATTAACCCCCTCCCTTACAGGGAGAATGCTTGATTACCCTAGTAATGACAATAATCTCTAATTTAGTTCTTCTTTTTTCGCCTGGATCATTTCTTTGATTTTTTCTCTAAACTTCTCATTCGTGAAAATATCCTGTGTGGTTGTTATGTGTCGCTTGGCATGTCTAGAGAAATTAGTTGCTGCCAACCACTGACCACAATAAGGACACGGAAGCTGTGCGTCTACTTGCCATTGTGTCGTTACGAATCTATTTGTATTTGAATTACTTCTTTTCGCAACCTTATTGACTACCTTTGTATTCGTATCGACTACATCATCATTCATTTTGTATTCGTCTGTGATTGCTAGTTCACCGGATACACTTTCATTCCCTGTCATTTCACGTTCTACCAGCAGACAAACCGCTTCACTGATAGATAAATTCAGTTCGTCACAGTAACCTTTGAAATCACCGTACAAGCTTTCTGGAATGCGTGCAGTTAATACCTCGGTCTTTTCTCTTCTTCTCCGATTACGTGCGAATTGTTCCAAGTATGTCATCCAATTCCCTCCTAAATCCTCTTAATTGATTTATTCGGTACACATCACCCTACCTCCTTCAACTCATTCTGTATACAAATCGAATCACAATCAAATCATTTTGAAACATTTATATTAGGTCACCTTGTATACTTTTAGATTAGGTTAGATTAGATTAATATATATATTCTAACAAGGTTGTTTCTAAAATAATTAAGAGGTAAACCTCACTAGAGCAACTGATAAATTTGTCTACTAGAATCTATGATGATTGTTCTTTTTGACGCTCATACCGAGTAGTTTTTTTGTTCAAATTACTTATGTATTCCAAAACTAGAACGATGCCACGTTGAATAAGAGAATATGTAATTCAACACCTTTATTCTGAGTGCAAAATAAAAACGACAATTAAGTCGCCTTTTCTCTACCTTTTTAATAAAAATCTTCTAGCTGCTAGTTTTGTTGTCCCACCCATAGCCCCCATCATGCCTCTGCCCGACCCAGATGAATACCACATGTTTCTAAGGACCGAAGGACTCTTAATCAAGAGAATACAGCATCCCATGAGTAATAAAAAATTAAGAAATGTAAGATTTTCATTGATTAATATACTTAAAGCTATTACGAATAAAAAGATTTTGGAAAGAATCGTAACGATTTGACTTAGTAATTCACGCCACCAAACTCCTAAATATTCATTATCATCCGCAATAACCGACACACAAGCAAGCGGACTTAATAAATATAGGAACATCACGTCCGCATGAAATATCGCTACTGAAAATAAGAATGCAATAAACGCTAATGCTAATACAGCCAGCAAGATAAGGAGTGCAGCCCCCTGGAAATGAAGTGTTGAAAAGTTGTTCGGATCTAACATGGTTTCTATTTTCCCTTTACTAACCCTACTCCCACTTTTGATCATCCAGTTTCCCATATTATAAGCGACTTCTTCTAATAAAACCTTCTGAATGAAAGGCATAGCTGGAATCAGTAAAGCACTTTTTAACGTATTTACAATAACTGGTCCGTAGGCAACGGCATCACCTGCCGCATTCCTTGACATAACCTCAATGATCTTATATAAAATGATTGTTACCGCAATTGTCGAGGTTAGAGCAAGCAAAAAATTATTGACTGATGAAAAGAACTGAATTTCTGCATTTTCCTTTAGTAACAGATCATTACACATTAACAGAGCCCATTCAATAAAATCCTCTAGCATCCCCTGAATGGCTTCTACAATCTTTTCCTTAAAATCAAACAAAGTTAATCACCTCTTATTCAGGATCTTGAACGGTTACGATTTTCCAAACGCCTTCCCCCTTTTTCAAGGTAATCAGTGTATGATCAATTTCTAAACGCTCCATATCAAAAACGAATTTCTTTTCAGTTTCATTAAAACTTACATTTTTAATTTTCGCTTCTTGGCTAAATAGCAAGTTTGATTTTGTTTCTCCATTACTAAGATCCTCAGCTTTATTAACAGTCAAAACATAAAGTAACCTCTTTTGATCTTCTTTAGCTAAATCTTTTGAGATAGCAGCAATATTTTTTTCTTTTAACTTCTTCCAAGCGATTATATTTGCTTCATCCCTTGTTTTTGCTTCAGCCACCTTCTCTTGATCCTCAAATGAAGTTAACACACTGTTTATCACTGATGTCGCCTTTTCTTGCTCAACCTTCGGATCAAAGCTTTCACCACCTCCATTACAAGCAGCCAGTAATAGTAGTAAAATGAATATTGGTATAAACAAAGTTATCTTTTTCAACTTAAGATCCCCCTTCTTTTGATGGATTGGTACTAGAAGTAGTATTCATTTGAGAAAAGAAGCTCATGGCCAGTTCTTCTTGTCTTTCAGCCTCTTTTTCGGCTTTTTCGATCTGTTTCTCATGCATTTCAACGTCCGCTTTTTCTAGTGTTTCTTGCCGTTCTGTTGATCTGAAATACTCGTCATATTCCTCTCTTTTCCCTTTTAGCCAAGTCAACACTTCTTGTGATGGTTTATTCTGATAACTTAATTGGCTTACACGTAATGAGCTCGTTACATTTGGAAACAAGACATATTGGTAGGCTTTTTTAACCCTTATTGGGTGTTTTCCAGTGATGATTATGATAGCGTCATCTTTATGCATCGTTAAAATTTCATCAACATTCATCAAGTTTCGTGCTGAATAAGAAAAGCTTGAGGAAGAAGACGAACTGGATGATTGTCCTTTTGATTTTGAAATTGAGCCAGTTTCCATTTTTGCGGTGGTTTTCCCCATTAACTCTGAAAAGTATTTAGCGGTTGTTTCATTGACATTCCCTAAACAGATTTTTGTTCCACAGTTCCCTAAAATAGATTCTGCTTGTTCCCGGCCATACTTCTCTTGTAATTGAGTGATGCTTTGAACGATGGTAAGTACTCCAATTCCGTAGCCCCGGCAGGTTGCCAAGAATTTTTCATAGTCGGGAAACTTCCCTAAGTTCGGAAATTCATCTAAAATAAAAATCACTGGTTGAGGCAGTTTTGCTCTGTTTTGAGCACCTACTTTATATAACTCCTGAAACATTTGGTTAAAAAATAAATTAATTAACCCTTCCCATGTAGAATCCATGACGGGAATAATTACATATAAAGCCATTTTCCTTTTTCCCACATCGCCTAAAAAGAAGTCGGAAAAGCTTGTAAATCGAGAAACCGAACTTGAAGTAAAGTCACCTATCGTCGTAAGTAAAGAAATAATAATATTCGCTCGCGTTTTTTCTTGGGATTTTTTAAATCCTAACTCATATGCTCTTCTAGCTGGATGTGATTTGTCCATTCTTAAAAACTGTCCATCTAGCTCACTTGCTCCGTCTTTACTTGCTTCTGGGTCAAATTCCTGTAAGAAATCTAACAACCCCGTCATGTTTCGTTGTTCGGGCGGTAATTCATGAACGGCGTATAAAATAAGAGCTTTTAATAAACTAAATTGAGCATTGTACCAAAAATCTTTTCGTTTCGGGTCATTTTTAGAAGCTATAATGGCATTCGCTACCGTGGAAGCCTGTATTTCCTCTCTAACGTAATCGAAGGGATTATATCGATCTGAGTATCCCATTTCTGAAAAATTCACCACATGGACTTCATAGCCTTGTCTACGTTTGACTTCGGAAGTTAGTTCATAGACCTCGCCTTTGGGATCCGTTACCACTAAGGAACATTCTTTTTCATGTAACACATTGGGCACAACATACCCTTGAGTTTTGGATGAACCAGGGCCCCCGACTACAAAGTGGTTTCGGTTTGGAAGATTTGAATCCGTTGGCTGCACAATCACTGAATGGTTTAAAACGCCTGCTATGATCCCATTATTTTTCATATAATCGGAAGCCACGTCATTTCTCCCCTTTCGAATCTAGCATACTCGTATCAAGATCCTGCATAAGCTGTTTTGCTGGAACCTCAACCGTCTCACCATGCGTAAATATTTCGTGCTTTTGAGCAAATCTACTTGAACCATGAACACCGTATTTATCTGCTAATTCATATTTACCCTTTCCACCCTTCGCAAAAAAGACCATAAAGACGGCTAATACGATTACAGCTGCACTACCAATGAAGAAAAGTGGATTCTTCTTTTCAATCATGCTTGTAGATGTTCCAATAGGATTCATGAGGTTTTCCGTTACAAAGGCCATAAACGGGGCACCAGATATGTTGGCTTTATGTACCGCAAGAAACGGAAGGATCCCCGCTATGTTGATCACAATCAGTTCAAATATGGCTAATAAAAAGGCCATTAACAACAGGCGTATTCCCATCACTTTCAAAAGGATCCACTCCTTTTTGATTATTTTCAATCTCTGTAAATCAGGCAGAACATTCGATACACTCAGTTCTCTTCAAAAGGTTCGAAGGACCCCATTAACTCTAATTTATCAACTAGCCTTTTCTCTCCATCCAAAGCTATCGTGACCTCATACAGTTGATTTCTCCTTGGGAATGCACTGCCACCTACCGAGTATTGTGTTTCCATCATTACAAGCGCTTTTGCTTGGTCTTTTTCAACAGCACTTAAATAAACATGTAAAGACTTCACTTCATTTTTGAATTCAATTCCCATACTTCCCATTTCTCCTGAAGCTTTTATTTTTGAAATAACGGACTCTGCTAGCCGGTCTTTGACCTGATCAAAACGTGCAGCATAATTTTTGTTATCGTAATTAAATAGTCCTCTAAAAGTTTCATCTACAAAGCTTTTAACCTCTTCACTATGTTCAATTTCATAATAGGTTGCATTCCTTTGAAAGGTATTCAGGTCCTTGTCTTTTTCATTCACTTTACTTTTCAACTGAACCATCTGTTTTTTGGTTTCATTATTTTGATCTTCTGCTTGAGTCATCATGGTCTTTTGACCAACATACATAAATCCTAAAATCATATTAGCCAGGATGGATATTCCTAACAACGTAGCGAAAAATTTATTCAAGGTGTTTTCCTCCTAAAGGGACACTCTACCAAAGCCAGCTAAATGAGATTTCCAGTAAGACGAATGAATGTCATGGATTCCAATACCCGAACCGTTAGAATCAAACATTTTTCCATCTCCTATGTAAATCCCGACATGTGTGATATATTTATCGGTCTCATAAGTTCCAGTAAAATAGATAAAATCACCTGGTTTTGCTTCAGAAGGCGGAATTTTCGACGACACATCATATTGTTCTTGAGCAGTTCGTGGTAACTTTACCCCCGCTTTAGCAAATATCCATTGTGTAAATCCTGAACAATCAAATCCTATATTGGGATCTGAACCTCCCCATACATATGGCCAGCCTACATATTTATTCGCTTCTGAGATAATCGCATTAAATGCTTGTTCCCCTAATGGAGAAACATCTTCACCACCTACAGCAATTCCCGTCGGCATTAGATTTCCCATCACTTTCTCCACATACGTATAGTCTCCATAGCAGTAAGGAGTCCTCCAATCCGAACAACTCCATCCTTGTTTTTCAGTTTGGGTCAATGAGAATTGTTGGGCTAATTCAACTGAATGTTTTTTTCCATTTGAAGAAACAAAACTCAGGTAACCAGAACCGAAATTGTATGACTGAACAATAGCTGGAAAATCCACCCCGTTCTTTTGTCCATCCTCTAACACCGATTTAAAATGTTGAACCCCTAAATTCACGGACATTACCGGATTTTGAATGGCATTAGGCGGTAACCCGACAGATTCGGAGCTCTGCATAATATCCAAGGTTTGTGAGTTTCCTAATTCTTGATACATGAGGGCCAGTAGGAAATCTGTGTATTCCGGTATTCCGTACTTCGTCGTATATTCTTGAACCAGACCCTTCCATTGTTCAATGTGAGGTGGAACATTAGCCGTTCCAAATGGCGAATTAATATATCCCTTTGGTTCCTCTTGAGAGTGGGTTCCAAGTAATAAGCCAGCCATTAATATTAAGGAAAATACGACGCCTATCGTAATTTCCTTCCAGTACCGAACGACAAAAATGGTTCCCTTCACAGCAACTGTTGCGGACACTTAATTAAACCCCAATTTCTTATCAAGTTTATCAAGTTCCGTTTTATATGTTGTGAGCTCCTTATTCTTTGGATCAAGCTGTTCCTTAATATCTTTTGATTTCACGTCTTTCTTTTTCTTGAGATTCTTTATTTGTTGTTCTAAATGAGCCACTTGGTTTTGCAATTCCTTTTTTCTGATCGTAACCTTTAATTCTTTGTTTTTTAACCTATTATTGAGATCATTGGCATCTGTTAAATCCCCATGTTCAGCAAAGGCTTGTCCGATTCGAAGTTGTTGGTCCTTATCCTTTGTAAAAGCCTGCATCGATAGCAAAACACTGTAATCATAGCTTACTATCTTCTTTTCGATATCCAGATAGTCACTTTCTGCTTCCAATCCTAGTATTTCTTCCTTTTTATTCGCTTTATATAAGGCTTCCACACTAGGCTTTATCAAGTTATCGTCTGCCTCTATTGCCTTTTGGTATTCACCTTTTTCAAAGTAAAGATTCGCAAACTCTTTTTTTGAACCACCCGTTTTTTTCAACAAGGAAAGGGCATCATCATATTTGTCTTCACTTACTAGTTTATAAAATGTTGATTTTTGTTCAGCTTTTTCAAGTTCTGTTGCATAAACCGTTTCAGCTTCCTTGACTGCTATTTGTTGAAGAAAAAGAGCCAAAGTAAAGACTGCAGCAGAGATCCCAATAGAAATTCCTGTCAGAACCCTCTTTTGCTTTTTGATTTTTTGTTTTTCCGCTTCTAATCCGAAAAAATGCAGCGTTTCCTCCTCCTGAAGTTTACTCGCAATCAGCTCTTTCAAATCCTCAACGGAGCCAGCATTTTCAATCCGGAAGAAAAATTCATCTTTTTCCTTTTTAAGCAGATTTTCTTTTTCCCGTTTATACTTTTCATAGGAAAAACGGGAAAACATAGATAGGGTTAGAATTTTGTATTGTTCTAGTTTTTCAATATGGCCTTCAAAGGGCAACCATTGATTGCTTCTGTATAGAAACTTTAGTTTTTTCATATCTTTAAAGAAAATGTTTCTTGGGTGGATCAGCACTTTCCCATTAAAATTGTGTAAAGGATCCAATTCTAGCAACTGATTTAATAAAGCAAGCCGTAATACGGTTGAATATGATTTTGCTATTTGTAGAGGTTGGTACCCTTCATCCAATACATAACCAAGAATCAAGCGATCGTTTTCTTTTTTTATATCTTTCAGTGTAAAGAAAAACGGATGTTCTTCCTGAAGTTCTGCAAGGTCCTCTACCCGTTCAGCCAACACCTGATTTGTCGCAATTTCTAAACGATAGTGCCTATTTTTAAGGATGAATAACGTTCCGAGTTCAAATAATTGGATTTTCACTGTTGTCTCCCCCTTTACAGAACAAAATTTCGAACTTCTTCTTTTTCAATGGGAGTCATTTCATTCCTTGCCTCATAATCAGGGATTTCATCAGGATCTAAACCATATTTTTCAAAGTACCGTTTTTTATTCCAAAGACGTAGCTCTTCTTGTGTGAGCTCAACCCGAATAAATGCACGTTGAGACCCGTAAACAATTAATGCCTCTCCCTGACGTTTCGCTCGTAATAAGGAAATCTCTTCATCGGAGAATGATAGATTAATTTTTTTAACCACATCATCAACACCCTTATTGTCCAGTCCAAAAAATATTTTTGTGTGACTATTTTCAATCATAGCTGCCCCTAGGTTATCCTCGGTATCGAGTACATCGATAATTTGTTGTGTGCCTGCGATAGCGCCGGCATTATACTTCCTAAATCGTTTATAAGCTTGATAAAAGAATCTCATCGAATCCGGGTTCTTTGATAAGAAGTGGAATTCATCAATAAATAGGTACACCAATTCCTCTTTTGTTTTCGTCACTTCATCCCATAGGAAACCAAAGATATTAAAGTAACAAGCAGCCTGCACATCCACCTCATTTTGTAGGGATTTTAGATTAAAAGAGAATAGCGAGTTATTGATATTCACGTTCGTATGCCCATTAAATAACGAGTTAGATCCATGAACATAACTTTCCAGGATAAAATAAAAATTCTGGATCTTTTCATAACGTTCTAAATCATTTTCCTTCAATGTACCTAAATCCTCATAAAAGTCCTCTAGAATAGGGAAGTCCGTTGCCATTAAACTTGTAAAATTGCTGTTTTCATTAATGGAAAAACGATTATAAAGGTTGATCAATGCCTTATCTAAAATACTAGATTCAACTTGGGATAAGTCTGCTTTTAAAACTTTGAAAAAGGCCTTAAGACGTTGAACCTTTTGTTTAACAAGGTCCCTTATGAATTCCGAATCATCATTAAAATCTTCGGTGTCCGTAATTTCTGTGGAGAATATCTCCAAAGGGTTGATTTTCGTTGAACTATTACTACTGAGATGAACAACTTCACCTCCAAGGATTTTCACAATATGGGAGTACTCATTTTCTGGATCAATGATATATATCTTGATTCCCATGGCGTAGCAGCGAAGAATCTTTTGGACCATAAAGGTAGATTTCCCAACACCTGATGTCCCAATGACCACCATATTTTGATTTAATGTACGTTGTGTATCCAAATAGTCTATCGCAACCAATGAATTGGTTGTCTTATTGATCCCTTCCACCTGTGCCGTCGGGGATAAATAGCAAATCTCTGAATCATCGAACGGAAAGAAAGAAGAGGCCGCTTCACTATTGCACATCTGATAGGTATAATCCTTTAATTGATTATCCCCTAAGGGCAGAGCCGACCAGAAAGCCATCGGTGTTGCGTAATGAGGGTTTAGAGCTTTCATCCTTAGTTTCGTTAGAATCCTCTGAACATTGTCTTCTAAGGTCTTCAAATCTTCTAAGGATGCAGCTTGAATGAAGATGTATGTATACAGATACATAAAGGTAGAGCGGTTTGATAATACCTGATTTAGCTGATATTTTGCGCTTTCCAGTTCGGATTGCAACCTGATGCGAGTGGCTGGATCTCTTGTTTTTAATAGTTCCGCATCTTTATTTTTAATAGAGTCATTGTAATAGCTAATCATGCCTTCTGAATTGGACGGTTCTAGGTACTGGACAAAGGATATGTTTCCTTTTAACCGCTTCAGATCCGATAGCCAGTTCCCTTTTTGTTCTTTAGGATAAGCAACGACAGCCAGCACCTTAATAAAGTTGCCACCACTTTCGATATAATTCTTATTTTCCTTCCAGACAAAAGGATAAATGGAATTAAGTTCTTCGGTCTCTAACATCCCATGTAAAATGTCTTCGGGACTTTGTTTCACCTGTTCGTCCTGCTTATTTTCACGCTTTATTAAAGAAAATAAAGTAGCTAAAGAAAAAGGCATTTGACTTACTCCTTTCCGAACCGGTTATCCGTATAGTTTTGACATTTCAAAATCAAAGGATCTGTATAGCAACGTTAACGTATCCTTCTCAGACAATTTTCTAATCGTTATATCGTAGGATTCAAAAGTGGAACGCAGGGAGTTTGTCATTTCCTCCACCTTTTTTGTTAAAATAATTTCAGCACGTTCTAAATCTTGGAACGTACGTTTATTCATTTTCTCCCTAATGACTATAAAATGTTGTTTCGTCGACATTTCATCTTTCATCCTTATCCTTTGGAAGTGATCGATGTAAGATGTGATTAGGGTTCGCTTGTATTCATTACCTGTGTTTTCCTTATCCTCTAGTTCATACAAATAGCGTTTTTTCCAACCTAAGTTATAGGAACGGAAATCCACTGGAACCGTCATCGATATGGTTTGTAATTGATCATGGACTTGACTCATTAAGAAGGAACCGTAATCTTCAAATAAACGATTCTGTTCATACTCCGCCAACAAATCTAGGTTGATACCACTCACTTGCAGAATGGACGTCAGATAACCATTTTTCAAAAGGACATAGTCTTTGTATATCCCTTCTATAATACTTATGTCTTGAATTGTCGATTCTCCTTTTTTTATAAGGGTTTCTACTTCATAGTCAAATCCTTCCCTATCTATTTTCTTATTATGATTAGCCACGGAAATCATCCCTTTTATTCGATTTAATAAAGAACATCTTCTGTCTATTGTTGTAATGAAAAATTCGTTTTAAATAGCTACTATAGGTGATATTCGGCCGAGAAGATATGGGCCGTAAAACAGCAAAGGTAAAAGAGCCTAACAGCAAAAGGGCCATAAAGAATAATTTAATCATCATAAATCCCAATGAATAAGGGGGAATGAGCAAGATAATGGTGGAAATAACGACGGCAGGTAATATAAATCTAAAGAAATTCATTAATGATAAGCCTTTAACAAAGTTATACGAACGATCGACATTATCAGGGAAAACGAACGTTTTCCCCTTGCGACTGTCTTCTTCTCCAAGTAACTCTTTGAGAGCCTCTCTAAGCTCTTCTTTTGCCGTCATCTAGTTCACCTCTATTAAGCGAATAACGCGTACATCCAAGGAACAAGCCATACGATTGCGGCTGCTAACCCTACCCCTGCCAAAGCCATTCCTACTCCACGAAACATTTCGTTTTTGGTATGAGGATCATCCACGCCTGGTAATTTTTTAATGATGATCCAGATGGATACGCAGATGCCAACTGTAACAACAAGCCCCGTTAACAATGTTTGAACTTGTTTCAGTCCCTCTTTGATTTTTGCTGATACATTAGCTGCTGCAGATGCTTGATCTGGGGCGATATGTAAAAGTAAAAGAATTGCAGCAAACATCAGTAAGAGTTGTAATTTTTTTAACGATTTCACTATGTTTCCTCCTTAGTCTTTTTCCCTAATTTCTTTGAATTGAATATCGGTTTCCACCTCTTTTTCCTGTCTTTCTTTCTGCTTTTCTAGTTGAATATGGGTATTTAAATTTCCCAACTGTTTCTCGGCCTCTTTCTCTGAGAAATAAGGGGAAACTTTTTTCACTTTGCCATTGCCACTCAATTTCCCAATATACGAGCCATCTTGATTTGAAATCACTTCAAAATCATGTTGTCTCGCTTGGCTTTCTTTATTTATTTCCATACCATAAAAGGCAAGGAAACCTTCTGCAATAGAACGACTATCCATGATAACTTCATCAAACATTACTTTCATTCCGGGGTTATCTCTTACTCTTTCGATCCATTTTTCTGCAATGTCAGGCAACCATACGTCTCGTTCTTTTTGATTCTCTACTAATGATAGCCTTGTCCCTTGATCATCATTTGAAATATTTTGGATTGTAACGGTCTTACCTAAAAGATCTGAAGGAATAAAATGCTCTTCTAAAGCCCTGCGTAGAGATTGTTTTCTAAGTTTAGGATCATTTTTAAGTTCCTCTTTTACAACAGAAGAGCGTGCTTGTTCGATATTTTCATAAGTTGTTAGGGTTTTATAAGATTTTGCTAAATTTAGCCGAAGTTGTTTATTGTCATGGAGGGAAAATGCTTTTCCATCTTCCACAAGGAAGAATGAGTGCATTCTAAACTTTTCGAATTGGGAGGTTCCGAGTGTTTTTTGAAGCAGGTCCTCTTTGGTTGGAAATACTGGTGTGACGATGTGCGCTTCCTTAGATTCTTGTTTATAGACCCCGAAGTATGTCTCTTTATCCTTCAGGATGAAAAAAACACTTTTTTCCTTATCGACTGGGAATGTTTCAATAGAATCCCCTTTTATTTCAAATAACTGAGGGTGACGTTCCTTTATCATGGCGTAATATAGCTCATATTCAGCCTCTGTCTTCTCTTTGGTTGACCAAGAAGTGGAATCATGTTTCATACTCTTCTTTTCCTGGTTCATGGGACTTTGACTTTTCCTATCTAAACTTTTTTGTTTAGACTGTTCAATCATTTGTAGAATAGAGTCAGCAATCGTAAGCATGGAATCGTTGACAGATCTTTCAATCGAATCATTTCTCATAACAAGATCATCTCCTTCCTGGATCGAAATGATTTTTCAGAATGAAACAACTTAGCTTAGGAAAAAGGACTTTCAATAACATTAATTCACCCAAAACATATGAAAAATTGTAAAAATCAATCTCCCCACTTTAATTCTGAATGGGCTTGTTTACATCCCTATACCGCTGAACCATTTTATTCAGTTGCGTATCCTCGGTTGCTATAAAATACTTTTGCTCCCATAGGCTACATTTGTAATTTTCTAGAAACTCCTTATACAAGAACCGTGCTGAACCCCCTTTAAGAGCCTTCATGATATTGGGTATATAATGAGTGGTCTTACAATGGATGATTAAATTCACTCTGCACTCCCTGATATCCATTTCCAATATTTCAAATTCATGATGGGTCGATACGGATTGAAAATATTTTTTAATAAAAGTCTTTTCCTCATCTTGTAGGGACCTGAAGTGTTTTGTGAAAAAGGTAATATGATATTGCAAGAAACTCACGTGATATTTGTTCATCTGTATCTCATACACAAACAATTTTCCCTTCCCACTAAAAAGGATGCTATTGCAATACCTTTGACGTTTCTCTTGCTTGTATTTTACCAGCGATATTCCTTTTATTGATTAAATTAGCCAAAAAATTACAAAAAATGAACCTTTTGATGGGATTCGTAGTCATATAACCCTAACTTTTCTGGTTAGTATTCTAGAGACTTTAGTCTTGTTATTATCCTTTTTTCTACTCCTCGGTCTATTCTTTTCTGGCTAGAATAACGAGTTAGATTCTGATTTCGATCTACATGGAGCTTTCATTTCAATAAGCTCATACCGGTAAAGACATTCTTTTGAGAAGAAAGAAAACAAAAATACGCAGCTTGTATTATTCTCAAGGAATAATACAGCTGCGTATTTTTGTTGTTATATTATCGTTATTATTCTATCATCATAATGTCGTCCATATGCTTTGGAACATATTCATTAAATTGGTTAAATAAATAATTAAGGTAGGAGTTTAGTTCAAATCGATCTTCCTGGATAAAATTGACAAATAAGGTTTTGTTTTCTTCTTCCATCTTTTCCTCCCCTTTACTTTATCTTTTATATCATCAATTTAAGCACTCACGTTTTTAAAGTTCATTACATTTCTGTTTAGAAATAGTAATTTTTTAATCAGTCATCATTTTTAGAAATATAGCATTGGCTCCGCCTACGCCAAGATACCAGGATGGCCACACACCATTTGCCTGTTTTCATTATAAAAGAAAACGCTTACATTTTCCAATGTTACTGTAATACAAATTTTGACAAAACCTCCGAATATAAAATGTACGCCCTGCGTTGAGAACTTTGTATAAAGATCCAGCCGCTCTATGGTACCCCCTATATATAAATTTCCAGATTAAAAGGGCTCTTTTGATTTGGGTGTAAGATTAACAAAAAAAGAAACTGATCAAATTAGTCGTTATTCAACGACCTTTTGAATCAGCCTCTTACATATATCTGAGCTCTATTTTTAAAAATGTTTTATCCCTTTAAATTGGTCATCTTCCCCAACTTCAATAGTTTAGAAAGGGCTTCGTTTGATTGACCCTTACCTTCCTTAGTATCCTCTTCATGATTCAATGGCGCTTCAGATGGAACGATTGGTGAGGAAGCTAGCTGACTTTTCTGGGATACCGGCTGCACCATTTGCTGGGCAAGCGCCGCCCCTTCGGGATTCCCTACAATTAAAGACACGATATTATAAAGAATCCTTTGCCCTTCCTCCGTTTTCAAAAGTGCTAATTGATCATTCGAAAAGGTGTCTAGTGGAAGGTAAATACCTTGTTCTTTATAAGATCCATTCCGAACCTTTAAACCATCTTCAATAAGCGCGCTAATAAGTTCATTTCTGCTTTTAAAGCCGTCTACCAACTCATTAAATTCATTAGCCCATTTTATCGAGGTTTTTGGGGTATATTGAATTCCCCGACCTGGAGTGATTTTTCTATTGGACAACGTTACCACCACCTTGTATCACAACTAAAAGAAGATGCTGCTCCTACTCTTGAATTTTTATGCTTCAATTGATTGCTTTTCAATTTCAGCAATAATATTTTTCAGGAGATATGCCTTACTAGTAAAGAAACTGGCTTGATCGATACTCGGAGGAAATAGGCAATCTTCATCTTTGAGTTCCTCTAGGTATTGATAGGCGAAGAGAAGCCCTCCCCCGACGATAATCATTTGCCCAACGTTGGTATCAACAAAATACCGGATGACTTTATCTTTCACTTCTTCGGCATATTCTTTCGTATATTTATCTACAATCTTTGTGATATCCGCTGTTTTGGACTGCCAGGTCGCTTTAAAGACAGGTGAATATTTAGGTTTTAAAACCATTTTATTGATTTCCGGCTTGATGAACTTCCTCATGAATTCTTCACGTGTAAACGAAATCTTAGGAGTTTTATTCACCCTTTCAAAACGGGCCCGTATGCTGTCGAATTCCTTTAGTTCCGCTGCTTCTTTCATGATTAAATCAATATATTTATTTGTACCTATCAGATGGTTTGTAGATTTAGTTGAATTTAAACCATTTTCATCATAAAGAGCTAAATCCAATGTTCCAGCTCCTAAATCAGCTATGGCAAACTCATCATGGATTTGTGATGAAAATTCAGTTTCCACCACTTCCCCATCCACTAAATCAAAGGCCAATGCTAAGTAGCTCGTTACGCCTTCCACATTAAGCTGAACATCCGTAATGTTAATGGTTATGGTTTTGCCTTTATAAGGCCCTTTTATTGCAGTAATTTCATGCTCACCCATATATAAGTTGATTTTTTCGGAAGACGCCTGTTTGGCCTCTTCTATTGGAAGCCCAAAACTCAATGGAACGTCTACCTTATTGGTCTTACCCGATTTCCAAGCAGCTAAGGCTAATCCCGCTAAAGTTGTTACAACATGGATTTCATTCCCTAATTTATCTCTTGCATCACTGCTGGTTTCTCTTAAATTATTTTTGTCATTTGTTGAAATTTGAGCATATTCCCCTACTGTATAATAAGCATTTGTTCGATTCTTTGGTAAGGCTTTACTTTTAATATGTAAATGAAGGATCATATCATCAGGAAAAGATTTATCTGCGCTTTCATCTGGCATATCTTCGGCAGTCGTTTCCGCGTTTTCTCCGATAATACTCGCGATATTTAATGAAACAACATTTCCTTTTTGATCGATATACGTAATTTTATTAGAAATGTTCCCACTATCCACTCCTGCAATTAAATAATCCTCTTTAAATAAAAAATCAAGTTTTGTCATGGTCTTCCTCCTTCGGACTAATCTAGTTTAGTCTACTTACTATCCAATATATAGAGAATATCTGTTAAAGTCAACGAAAAACTAGCGCTAAATTGACGTTATCGACATTCCAGCGCTAACATAATATCGTTAAATTAGCGCTATCTCAACGCTTAACACCTGCATTTATGAACAGTTGTTTTATTTCAACTATATATTTGACGGTAATTTGACGTTATCGGTTTTTTGACTTCTTTTATCACGAGATAATTATCAACAAGTTACCGCTAAACTGTTCCACGTTATTGCTATTTATCGTCAAATTAACGTTATCGGTTTTTTAACGTTGGAGGTATAGGGAAAAATCCCTTCATGTAAACCATACTAATCTAGTCTAATCTAGTTTAGTATTAAAATAATCATCCGTAAATTACCGCTAATAATTTCATATTGTTGCTATCTACCGACCGCTAGATTAGCGTTATCGGTTATTTAACGCAAGAAATGTAGAAGAAACTCACTGAAAAACTAGACTAGATTAGACTAGATTGTTTATTATTGTACTTTCAGTTTAATCTAGACTAGATTAAAATAGATCGAATTCGTTCATTATTTCTATTAAAGCAAACAAACCTAGTTGATTAGTCTTTATCTAGTAGGTAAACTATAGATACAGATAAATTGACGCTTAGCGATAGGTAGATAAAAATAAGCTATAGTTAAACTAGCGTTAAGAGGAGGGTTATCGTGACAAACAGAGTCCAGGCCAATAAGGATTTCATTACAGAAGCACTTCGTGACGATGCTTTATTCACTTCGTTGGTACTTGATAAGGAATACAGTGCCAAACTATTTAATGAAGATATACTAGAGTTGGATCCGAATGCCATGTATTCAACCACCGATTGTTCCGATAAAATCTTTAATATCGCTAATTCGACGTTAAGGTATTACGTTAGGATGCTAGAGGGATACTTAGAGATTTATGTAGAAGGTAGAAAGAAGCGATTGCCATTTCTCACAGTTTTTAAAATCTATATGACTTTACTGGCGATTGAGAGGGGAGAAACAATCTCCGATATTCAAGTTAAGTTATCGCTAAAATCGATTCCTCAACAAAATGGCGGAAAAGCAAAAGGAAGTAAATATAATGAGGATACCTTAGATCAATTATTCTCGGAATTTGATAGAAGGCAGAATGTAATGATGAGAACCTTCACGCTACAAAACACGATCAATCTACTTGAAGTGGAGTTGCTGAGAAGGAGAACTGGAATAGCTGATAAACAAAGACAAATTGAAGTTATAGAAGAAAAGATTAAAAATCATCGGTTAAATCGAAAAATGGATCGACAAGCAGCGAATGTATTACGAAAAAGTTTGGAGCAAAAGAAAAATACAGGATTTTTCTCTTTCTTTGCAAAAAAAAATACAGAAGATACTCTGAATTTAGAATCTGACATACTAGTGGATGAAAGGGATATCAAAGCTGACCATATAGAAGTGGAGTTCATTGAAGAAATTAATACAATAAGGAAGAAGATTAATCAAATGGAAGAAGAATCACTTGCTTTAGAAAAAAGGTTAAAATCTGAAACAGCACTTTTAACAAATGAAAGGGAAGTATTAGAACAAACTATGGAAGATTAATAGTTCTTTTTCATTTGTTTTTGGTCTAGGGTGTAAGAGGAAAAATTGCATTCTCCCAAACTCTTATATGTAGTGCGCTTTCTGGAAGATGGACATTTCATTTTCTAGATTAAATAAGGAATAAGGGTGTCCTTTAGTTTTATGAAGTTCAAAGTTGGACTATAGCTTCTCTATGAGCTCTCTAGAGCTTTATAGCAAGTAAAAGGGGAAAGAGGCCTTGCCCCTTAATTAAATACGTTGAATGCAGGAAAAGGATATAAGTTTAGGCCACCGTCTTGGGTGGTCTAATTTTTTTACAAAGTATTTTCTTTTTTAAGGTATTACTTGCAGTATTTTTGGTGAAAAGCGATTTCGTGAAAGGTGTTATTGAATGCTGCTCATTTCACTTGTGCTGAATTTTCATAGTTGCCGTTTTAAGCTCGCCCCAACTAATTGGAGGTTTCTTCTGGTGATTGTATAAAATTTATAATAAATGAACCTTAATCTAACTAATATGGTTGATTAATCTTTTCATTAGTTTTCAATATGTAATTTTTGAAAGTCACATTGTTTTATAGCGAGTTCTTAATAATCTAATATTTTTAATTCTGTTTGAAGTGATTTATTTCGTAAATAAACAAATTTAATAAAAAGGCATATTTAATAAGAGAAAACAGATTTAATAAAAGAAACAGAAGTAATAGGCATTTTTCAATTGTTAGGTATATCCCTTGAGGGACAAGGGTTCTAGCCATTTATAAGAGTCGTTTTAACAGAGTTTCCACTTTCCCACATATAGAATGTAAAAGAAGTCACATATACACAGGGCTTTTTTTTAACTATTTACATATTCACAGGATGGTATTTTTAATATCCACTATTACACAAGGCTACATTCGGAAACTATTAGACGTAAAAAAAAAATCCTTCTCAGAAAATCTGCCAGAAACCGTGACAGAAGAGTGAAGGAAAGACTTTTGTTAGAAGGGAATACTTCAATATTTTTTTTGAGTATATTCGAATAGCCCTGTGAATGTCTTATTTTTCCACAAGGCTGGGTTAAGCTATTAAATTACACCGTGTAGCTCTGGTGCTTGGCCGGTTTTGGTGTATTCTCTGATTTTGGCTTCATGGATTAATTCATAAGGAATCTTTTTTAAGGCCCCAGGAAGATACTTTCTAAAGGCCATTCTGAAAAAGGCGCCAATCGAGTAGAAATGGAAAGAACCTTTTCGTTGTTTTTCTGTATGTATATGAATTCCTATCTGATCCATTGTTTGTAAAAAGAAGTTTTTCATGAATCGATCACGTATGGTGAAGCTTTCATAGTCCTCATCCATAAGATAGTTCAGTTTATTCATTACTTCCTGCTTAAAGGAAATCATGACATCGATTTGGTCTCTTGGTTTAAATTTAATTTGATGTCCATCAAAGAAGTAGGTGAGCTCTTTTGATAGTTTCGCCATGAGTGAGTTGACGTTGAATTCATCCGTGTTTTCTTCCACACATTCCGGCTTCAAGGAAAAGGAGGCTTTTTTAATCCATATTTGCTTGCCACGAATCTCTATCCCTGTGAATTCGATGGAAAAAAGAGCTTCTAAAACGCTTAAAGTTTTACGAACCCCTTTTGCATTTTTGTTTAGTTGAAGTTTAAGTGTCTTCATTGTCCGTTCTTGTGTTATTTTCTCCATTTCACCTGTCTTGCTGAAAGACAGACCAGTCCGGAACTGGTTAAGTAAGGATAAGAGAAGTTCGATACCCTCCGGGTTCGAGGTACGTACGAATTCTGCTAAAATATTCGTTTCAAAAAGGGCGTGCGGTATGATTAGGTAGTTAAGAGATACACCATTAAGTTCAGGTGTATTATACTTATCAACATCTTTTAACACGATAACAGGTAACCCCTCGTGGATTTCCTCTTTCACAAAATGATGATCTTCTAAAAATTTTTTTCCTCCCCAAAGGGTAGAATAAGAGATTCCAAGTTTCTTTGCCCAGTAAGAAAGATTATATTCCTTAAGCATGCCTCGTTGGTTTTGTTCTACTTGTAATTGGTTTAACATGGTCATATATACGACATAGGCAGAGGCAGGAGGGCGCTCAAATGACTGATCACGAAGAAAATGGAATTCTTTTAAGATCGCGTGATGCATTCTAAAACCATCGATTCTTATTCTGGATTCTTTCATTTTAGGCCCTCCTCTCGTCTATTTTTCTAGTTTGAATTATAGCAGAATGGAAAAACAGGAAATGGTGTCCTTTATTAAGGGATTTTCAAAGTTGCACAACGTGTGCTCATCCCTTGGGGGGCAAGGGATTGAAAAAAACTCTAAATATTTTTGTGTGAAAGGAAACGTCATTTTTTCACACGGTTTGTGCATATTGTGAAAGGAAACGTCATGAATTGATAGATAAGCAAATTAGGATAAACGTTGATATATCAATGTTTTCATAAAATAGTCCATCCATAAATGGGCAAGAATAAAAAAACTTGCACAGAAATGTGTGCAAGTTTGTGTGAGAGCAAACGTCATTTTTCTTCATTTTAGAACAAAAAGAGATAAATTTAGGCACTATTTTGTGTGGACTCCTAATTTTTGCTGAAATTTTGTTGGAGATTTAGGGGTGTAAAAGGTTGGTTAATCAAAAAGTTTTAAAAAATCTCAAATCAAAATGTAGGGAATTGTGCACATTGTGAAAGGAAACGTCAAACAAGAAAAAGTTGCACAGCTTATGAGTGAGATGTGCAAGAAGGCGTCGAGCTTATGGGATGTTGTTAATGGGAGATAAAACCTGCATTCCCTTATCATTGTGCACATTGTGAGAGCAAACGTCCAATGAAGGAAAAGTTGCAATCCCATATAATGGTGTGCATATTGTGAAAGGAAACGTCATTCTTTAATAATTAAGAGGTTGAGAGAATCACTGATATATCAACATTCTAATGAAAAAAGCCGTCTATAATCGAACAAAAATCGTAAAACTTGCACAAAAACGTGTGAAAGGAAACGTCATTTTACTTCTTATTTGACCAGATGGAGATTACTGTATGCAAGTCTTTTGCTAAAGAACCTACATTTTAAAAGAAGTTTTATACGATGAGGCTTGTGCATATTGTGAGAGCAAACGTCAAATAAAAGATAAGTTGCAATTTTATTGATTGGTAGTGAAAGGAAGCGTCAAACTTCTTTAACGTCACATTGTAAAAATAATTAGCTGTCAAGATCTATTCTGGAATCTAAATGCAACGATGTTTAAGGAGCAGGTTTCAGGYATTTTCAAAAACAATGACATCCAACATTTTCTGAATTACCTTGAACTGCAGCAATTAAGGAATAATCAAAAAGGAAAAAGCCGCCTTTCTGACATTCCTTACGTGTCGCTTCGGCACTAAATGCCTGATAACCACAGTCTGCAGGGCTACCGCCAACAATCCGTAAGTGACTGTTCCATTTCCATTTCGGCTACCGCCGCCATACCGAACGAGCCGGAGGCCGTAAAAATTTTAAGATTAAAAGACTTAACATTAATTAATCAAAAGGAGAGCAGCCAGCCGGCTGCTTTTTTGATTTATTTTTCCCATTTGCCTTCCGAATCGTAAAACAGCGCAAGCCTTCTAACCTTCCAGCCGGCAGGACACCCGAACCTTTCCGGCAGGAAGCCAAGGAGGCAGYCAATCGGTCAAGGGGCACAAAACTTTTTTATTACGGAAGCTAGCGCAACATAAAAAACTTAGTGCTCAGATCGCCCTGGACCGATTGTCTATGCGTGTTTTTCGTTCTACTTGCAAAAGGGGAAAAATAATCCCCCTTTGGGGAACAGATGCGCTTCGCAAGTCAAAAGGGAAAATAACAACCAAGAACCCCAAAACCATTAAACTAAAAAACTTGAAGGAGTGTTGGAAAAATGGAATTGACCCCAATTTTCGAAGTGGTCCGCATCAGGCAGGAAATCAAGGGAATTTCAGACCCGTTCACTACCTACCAAATCGCTTCGCCCTATGATGCCCAGGAATTAGCCGCTTCGCATATCGCCAATGAGGACAGGGAGGTTTTCCTCGTTATGATGCTCAACACCAAGAACCAGGTGGTCGGACTTCATCGGGCGCATACGGGAAGCTTGAACGCAAGCATCGTCCATCCGAGGGAAGTATTGAAATGCGCCATTCTGAACAATGCGGCTTCCATCATTGTCAGCCATCAGCATCCTTCTGGGGACCCGACGCCGAGCAGGGAAGATGTGGAGGTGACCAAACGATTGGCTGAGGCCGGGAAAATTATAGGAATTGAAGTCCTTGATCATGTGATTGTGACCCACACCGGAAATCATGTCAGCTTAAAAGAAAAAGGCTATTTATAAAAGAGGACAAGCAAAGGGGATTGTCCCCTTTGCTTGATAGGGAGCATTATAAAGCTATTACCGGTTAAATGGTTGACCGGTAATGGCTTGCGCAAGGAAGAAAAAACATCCGTTTTTCTTGATTAAAGCAGGCATCGAGCCTGCATGGTGGTTGCTGATGCAACCTTTTTAACAGTTTGAATGATTATTCAAGAAAGTCATTAGATCATGAAAAGGCACCCTAGGTTTTACCTACGGCTATAGAACAAGTCCCATCGTGAGGTGAAAATCGAAGGAATCCGGAGATGAGTAAATAAAAGAGTTAAAGAACAAAAGGAGAGTATATCGCAAGTGAACAGAGAAGAAGTGCTATGTGCACATTGTGAAAGCAAACGTCAAAATAAAAAAAGTTGCACGCTTAAACCGTGTGTTGACAAAAGCAACAATACTCAATCATAATTACCATATTACTAGATTAGAAGGGGAACACATATGGATTTTTTAGTAGGAGTTAAAGAGGTGGGGGAAATTCTCGGATGGGATCGGAGAAAGGTTTCCACCTATCAACTGCGTGGCGTGCTTCCTAAACCAGTGGTCCAATTATACAGTGGTCCCATATGGTATCGAAAACAAATCGAATTTTATAAGGCTGGGAAAGATTTTGGTGTCAGGACTTATTATATAAAAGGTGAGATGGTCTATGAATGTACGCATAATCAACCATTCAAAGATACCATCTATTCCCCTAAGGACATCAAAGAACAGATGGGAAATTACATACTTTATCAGGAAAAAGACATCCAACAGTTGAAAAATGCCATCCTAGAAAAAAATCCGATCGTTCAGTTCCTTTCTTTTGAGTCCGTTAGCTTTCTGCACGATTTGGGTATATTGGAAACCGTTGTTTTTCAAGATTACATCCAACAGTACTCATTTGAAGACATAGAGTCGACAAAAGAAGGGCGGGTTAAAGAATAATGTTACAACCCCTGCAAACGAAATTTTTGAATGTCATGAAAACGATTTTTCCAGATTATCCTCAACTCTTTGTCGAATGGAATATGGATATCAACCATCTTTTGTCAGGTCAAGAAGATTACCAGCCTAGCCAAACATTAAAAGCATTTTTTGTGATTTTGGATAGCTTGGTGAAAGATTATAGATTGAAATTTGAGGATATGGAACAATGGGTTGATGATTACATAGAAGAAATTAGAAATTTTGTCCTTCCATACATACAGACTGCAGGAGAAGAGAATTCATCCTATTCCCCAAAGTCTAACAACAGGGAAGTGATAAATGCTTTGTTGAATCAAAATTTTGCCGAGTCCGGTTCGGCCTTATTATTTCATAAATTAAGGGAGACCATCAGTAAAAATGAATTCGACATTGCGACTGAGATTCCTACTGCAAGGATTGCGGAAAGGGCGATAGAGGCGACGGCTCAAGTGAGGGCAGAAAATGATTATCTGATGATGAAATCGAATGTAGCCATCGAACAATGGAAAAATCTCACCTCTCAAGCCATCACGTCGATGGATGACTTAACCGCAGATATCTTTGATATTGTCTCTATTCTTTGGATGCAACAGGCTACTCATAAGGACCAAATGATTCATTTCCATACGGATGATGCTTTGAATCTAAGGAGATTGCAAGGTCGGAAAGAAGATTTAGACGGCTATCAAATGTCTTATCGAAAAAAAGAACGTGATGATATCATGAAAAGGTTGGCTGCTCTCACAACGATATGGATTAGAATTGAAAAAGAGAATTTGAGGTTCATCAATGAGGATCAGGGAGATTTTGAAGAAATTGGACAAGTGCAGTTTAATCCCTTGTTTTTGGTGGATGGCGTAACGGTAGCCTATAGGGGGGATAATCCGATTGGTATTTATGAATGCAGCATTCGTCCAGGGGAATTGCTTGCCAACTTCTTGTACGGTTCCCAAAGGAGCAGTGGGATGCTTGCATTAAAGACTCTAGAATACCATCCAATTAAGCAAAAGTACCATAAACGGTTATCCAGGTACTTGTCCTGGCAGTGGAGGATTCGCCAGAAGAGTGCAGACTATCTCAGGGCTTATCATATTGGGGGAGACAAAGGGCTTTTAAAAGTCATGGATTTGGACGTGAATCGGCGATATGGTTCAAGGATTAGAGAACAATTTGAAGAAATATTGGACACCCTGCAGCAGGATGGAATCATTAAAGGGTGGAGCTATAAGGAAAAAAACCTTGAGAAGCAAATTGAGCAGGAGAGAAATTGGTTCGCAAACACCTGGTTGAAGGCACGTGTCCAAATCATCCCACCTACTGAAATCACGGGTATGGGAGATGACCAGGACTTATTATTGATTGAGGAACAAGACTATGACACAGAGAATTTTCTAACTATGTTGAAGGGTATGACGGACAGGGAGACTGGTGCAACCAGGGAGATGGTTGAAGAAAAGCAGGTTTCTCCTGAAACGATAAATAAGGAAAGAACGGATCGGGGATTAAGCATTTTAGAGGCAGCTAAGGAAATGGGAATTTCCCATAGTACCTTATCCAGGTATGAAAGGAATCTAATTAAACGCCCGTATACAGTCAGCTTAGAAAAAATGAAAGAGTGGTTAAATGCAAAATAAGCATCTAAACGGTGCTTGTTTTTTTTGAAGATATTCCAAACAAACAAATCATGCGGGAGCATCATCTAAATAATTAAAGATAAATGCATCCTAGTTGCACTGACATAAATATTGTAGGGTGTATGAATGTACAGTTTTTCGAGAAGTAAAAGAACGTTTATAGAAAAAATGATTGAGGACATTAAAATTTTTGTGATTGAAATGAAGCAGAGAGCAAGGATCGCTGGTGATATGCTATTGGTGACTAAGTTACCTTGCTCGAAATATAATATTCCCTCAAAGGGCTTATGTTACACATCAGACAAAAACTGTGAGTGTTACAGTCCGAAAAAAAGTAACTATCCACCGGCCAGGTCAAATGTTGCTACAAAAAATAAAAATAGATAGGACTTGTCCCGCAGTTTAGTAAGCCAATTCGATATCCGATTATTTTGTAGTAATTATTGATGAAAATATTGTTGGATGAATAGTCCGTGGATGGTATGCAATAGAAGAGAAGTTGTTGGTTAACGAAGGGTAGCGATAGTTGTACAACGAAAAGTATAGGTAATGAGCTTGGAGAAACCTCTACAAGCTCATTATTTATGCAAATAATATTGTGAATGCATAGGTTCATATTTTGAGATTTAGCCTGAGATTAATGGACTTTCCCCTTCAAATATGTTCCTTAGCCTTTCGTATATTCTATTCGATTTCATCATCAAGCAGGCGCAGGATATTTTCTACGACACCCGCATGGTTACCTTTTCGAAATTTATCAATAAAGTCTATATATAGAAGCTCAAATACTTTTTCTAGTGTGTAGCCATGTTCAGGCTGAACTTCCTCCATATCGGCAAGCAACACCTCTCCACGTAAGGCGAATTTCCTTCTCATGCGTAAATTCAAAGTTTTTATTTCTTGGTTCTTTTCTTTATGGATTAATTTAAACGCAGATTCCCCATACTTTTCAAGTCTTGAATCTTTATCAGCATACTGATCCAATGATGTGAGCAATCGGAATATGGCCTTTGAGTCTGGATTCTTTTTCGCAAAAAGTAAGAAGTCATTATATAAAAGATTCATCAAGTCGTTTTGTTCGAAATGCAGGTCTGATAGGTCTTGAATATCTTCACAGAAAACTTCTGCTCTTAGAAATAGGTTCAAGGGGACGTCTATACTCAGTAAGACGGTTGAAGATTTATTTACTTTATGGAGAAGCTTTCCGATAAAGTTTGATGATCCGATCAAAGATAGTTCTTCATCTATAAGATTGGCTTGGCTATATTTCCCCATCGGTTACGCCCCCTAGTTGTCTTTTTTTGTATGCTTCTACAAATATTCGATGAGCTGCTTTTCGAACGCTACATTTCCAAACGGCCGCATAATCGCCTATCTTTTGATAAGTTTCATGATCTACTTTGCAATGAACCGTGTAAGGCTGGTCTGTATAGGTGACGTCAGGGTATACGAGCACCTGTTCAAGTCCAAATAACAGTATTTCCGTGCCCAAGGCTGTTTTAGAGCCATTCCAGTATCGCCGGGATTCCCGTCTTAATATCATGTCCATGGGTTCGTCCACGGGGATTTTTATGTCATGCAGCTTATCTGAACGAACTTTTCTTTTTTGCGGTTCAATCATTTTTTTATTAGAAGAAGAGAGAACTGGATTCAAATGGTTAACCTTTCCCATTTGCTTTTCCCCTTTCAAAATCGTCTTTTTCTTTGGGTTGGTTGGTCAGTTGGTTACATCGTTACGCTATGCCAAGAGTGGAGGGAGGTATATTTGCTAGGGATTGTGGCAAGGCTTTTTTTTAAGTGAGGTGATACGAAATGAGTAAAGATATTTCAAAAGAACTGGCTGAAAAGCTTGCTAATAAGGCATCCACGCTACATTACGTAAAGAGCACAAATGAATCTAAAAAGAAGTAATTAGCCCAAAATGACCTTAATACCACCCTGATCAGTAATTTTGAATGGGGCTAGATTCTGTTTTTTAATATAGTTTTGATCTGTCCAGTACCCTTCTTCATCCAGCCCCCAGTCTGGGCAGGGGAGAGGGACGTCAGCAATTTTATGTTTTTGGAGGATACTTTTATACTCTTTTGAATGTGCGGCGACAAATAAGGCCAAACGGATAATTTGATTACGATCTAGATCGGTCGCTTTATACACATTCTCTATATAATTTTTATAAACGTCCGGGTATCTTACGGTAGGTCTATACACCATTTTCCTTCCTCCTTTTAAAATAGTATATGGACGTCAGCTGGTTAAAATGCCATTTGGTCAAATATCGTTATGTGCAAGATTCTGAGTTTGATCACGAAATGACTAAACTAGTTTAGTCTGGTCTGGTTTTTAAAAAACAAAACTAAACTAGATTAGACTAGTTTAGTTTATTCTCTGTCTTATTGTTATTTGAAGCCATGGATCTTTCCTTGTAATAATAAAGAGGCATAGTAAAAAAATAAAAAATCGTTGGTTTGTTTTACTACTTTTAGATCAAGAAGTAAGAGGGAGGCATGTCCTACCTGAAACAGAGGAAGATAAGGTCAAGTCTAGCTTTCATTAAATCAAAAGTACGTGTGTTTTGGCATTAATGTCGCTTGAAAACCACGGCCTTACGCTAACGCCAAACACTCTGTAATTTAGTCTCATTTCCGGTATATCGGCATCATAGAACGTTCCGAAAAACAGAAGATATTAAAGGACAAAGAGAATCAAAGGCTCAAGGAGAGCTGCATATTCATATCAAGAATTACTATCTAAAAATCCATTTAAAAAGGCAAATACATATTAATAATGATTAATATGTATTTGCCTTTTTATTGAAGTGAAACGATTGATAACAATTTCAACGTGAAATTTTGCCATTTTTTACCTTGAGTGACAGCCTAGTTAATTCATCAATTGCATTTCTTACTCGATTTAATATTGTTTGCTCATTCATGATAATTAATTACTGAAGAATATTTATGTAGCGAAACAGTTTTGTGTGGTTAATTTATGGGGCTTTCCAGAATGGCTTTATCTTATTATTTTTAATGGACTTCTTCATCTAAATTTTTTATCTGTCGAATTACATATTCTTTATTTTTATTTTTAAAATCTGCTAATACTTTTAGTAAATTTTCAGTGTCCTTTAGGGACAAGGTTTCTTCTTCTAAGTACTTTTCCAGAAGTGCTCCTTTTTGAATCAGTCTTCGCGTTCGTTCTCTTCTAGCTTCGTTTGAAACTTTATGTTCTAGAACTCTTTTCTTTTGCTCCAGAACTTTTATTCTGTCCTTCATTTTTTGTAATTCTTCGTTAGGCATATGAATTACCCTTTAGGTGGATTTAGAGAAAAATTCTTCTCTTCCTCATTATCCTCTTTTGAAGAAGAGGCTTCACTTAATGATTTCACTTGAATATTAAATGAATCTATTAATCCCTTTGCTTCGTTCACATCTTCCACTTCCCATGAATCCATTAGATACTTCCCAATCTCCCTGTGGGTGTTGTTCAATATCCTTTTCTGTTTTTCTTTCAATCTTTTGATCTGCTCTTCAATACTTAGAATTTGTTCTTTAGTATTCTGTTTTACCAACTTTAACACCTCACGGATAGTTTTCCATAATTATAGCACTTGTCCTATATTATGGAAAGTGATAGAATGATCCCGAAGATAAGATCAAGGGCGCACTTATATACCACTATCGTGGTATTGTGCATTGGCTCCTTCTTCGAAGAAACCAATTTCGTGAAGCGTCTGAAAAATTCGCTTCGCTCATGTTATGAAAAAAAAGTGGGGTGCTTGAACCGTGGCCATCTATCATTTCTCCAATCAGATTATTTCAAGAAAAAAGCAACAAAATACCATTGCTGCAGCTGCATATCGTTCTGGTGAGAGATTGGTAGATGAAAGAACCGATGAGTCCAAGTTTTATAAAAGACAAGTGGAACCGATTACTCATATTCTTGCGCCTAGTCATGCACCTAAATGGGTATATGATCGTCAGCAATTATGGAATGAAGTGGAGAAAGTAGAAAGACAATGGAATGCACAACTTGCCCGTGAAATGAATGTAGCCTTACCAAAGGAACTATCTCATGAAGAGCAAGAACAATTAGCCATTGAATTTTGTAATGAGGTTTTTGTGAAAGATGGCATGGTTGCAGATTTAGCTATCCATAGAGATGATGAAGAAAATCCACACTTTCATATCATGTTAACCATTCGACCTTTTAATGAAGAGGGAACATGGGGAAATAAACAAGTGAAGATGAAAGAAATCATTAATGGAAAACAACAAATAAAAGCCATACATACAACTGATTGGAATACCAAAGAAAAGCTTGTTTACTGGAGAGAGCAGTGGGCGACTTATGCCAATCAATTCTTAGAGAAAAATGGTTTTCCTGAAAGGATCACCCATTTATCGAATAAAGATCAAGGGCTTGAAACACTCCCGACCATTCATGAAGGAGTTGTTGCAAGGCAGCTGCAAAATGAAGGGAAAGAATCTGAAAGAATTCGAATAAATATGGAGTGTAAAGAGTACAACAAAATCATCATCGAACTGTCAGAAGTGAAGAAAGAAAAACAGATAAAAGAAAGAACAGAGAAGTTTGTTCGCCGCTTCACTCCTTTAGAGAAAAAACAACTACGTGAGTCAGCCAAATCCTTACGACTTTTTGTCAATTACGAAAACATCAACACTAGAAGGATCCAGTTAAACAAATGGCATGCCCGACTAGAGTTTAATCAGGATTCCGTTGATTCATTTAAAAAAATGAGCCGGATAGAAAGAGAAACAGAAATGTTAGATCAAGCTGAAAATATTTTGGAAAATGAGGCAAATAGGTTTTTAGAAAAGTATTATCCGGATTTTAATATTGAGGATCATTCTAAAGAACAAAAAATTGAGGTTGTTGAAACGACGGTCACGCAGAATAAAAGGTTAAGTAGACATGAAATTGAAAAAGTTATTACCTATTTAGAGAAAAAGCAAATCGAAAAGGACTTATATGTTTTACTGAACAATAGGCCACAGTTTGTTCTTTCCATACAAAAAGAAATACAACGTGCAGAAAAGCAGTTCGAGAATTTGCGTTTGAAAAATGGGGTTAATTTTGTTGATGAATCAACAATCAAAAATGCTTCTGAAAAAGAGTTAAGTCAAATGCAGTTTTTATTAAAACAAAAAGAGAATTTGAACAAATCATTAAGCCTGTTGGGACTACTTTATGACCACCGACTTCAAGCTATGTATCCTAATTGGGTTGGACGTAATTATTTATCGATTGAACAAAAGGAATTCTTTGTCATGGCAGAAGAGTATTATGGGAAAAATATTATGCCTGAGGATTTTTTAAACCCACCAAGAAAATACTCTAAAGATGAACAAATTGAAATTATTTCCTTTTTTCATCAAATTATTAACGGTCATATTGACTCATATAAACGAAATCAATCTATTGAGCTCTTAAATAAGAAGTATCCAGATTTCCAAACGGATAATCAATCGTATAAACATTTGTTCTATTATGAGTGTATGCGATATACTGACGAAATTGGCCAAGGACGAATGAATCAACTTCAACGTGCATTTGATGTCCAGTCGGTTGGTAAAGAAGAGGACTCCGAACTTGAGCGTTCCACCACTTTCGGTCCGAAAACTAATCATTATTCAAGTTTCTTGTCTTATGATGGTTCTGATTTCTTTTCTATTCTTGAGAATGCCATCCGTGAAGCTGATCGAAAATGGAGAGAAGATGAACTTGAACAGAAGAATAAAAACAAGAGGAAAAGACAAAAGGGAATGGAACGCTAGTATTGGGGTTATTTAATGGATGTCGAACACATTCTAGCGTTCTTGTCCTAGGCTTGCTATCTTAACCTTTTTCGTAGATGAACAATGAAGCAGATGATTATTTGAAAAATATTTGAGAAGCAGCTGGGTCCACTAACTTGAATCACTTTGGAGGGTCCTCTAACGATTTGGAAGCTACAACTTGTGGGTCCAATGATTATGTACGAAACTGTATGTTTTTGGTGAAGATAGAAATCTGAGTCATATAGCCAGAGACGTTTTGATTGTTCACTCTTTGTACAATGGCGGTTAAGAAAGTAGGGTAAGAATAAGGCCCATTATCTTCAACCAGATCGGAAACCTGCTTGCAGCTCGAAAAGATGCACATCAATAAATGGAAATTCAAGGGGGGTATTATTTTTGACCATTAGGATGAGAGCATATTAACCTATTAGATGACCTAAAAATTGATTTTAATTTGATTTCCGATTTATGTCTTAGCGTAGGGTTATGTCCAAATGTCGGAGAACAAGCAGCGAGTTTACTCAACATATCCAATACCATCATATTAAAAAATCCTATTGTCAGAAAGGTTGTCCGTACGATAATGCCTGTATTGAATCCTTTCATGCTCTATTAAAAAAGGAAGAAGTCAACCACGTACAATATCTAGACTATCAAACAGCATAATTAGCAATGTTCCAATTCATTGAAGGTTGGTATAACCGAAAAAGTATTCACAGCAGCTTGGGCTATCAAACCCTACAAGCAATTGAAAATCGAATTAGGAATACAGCTTAAGATTTAACTTWTTAGTGTCCAAAATATTGACTCAAATCCAAAGGGTTTGCGGCTATGGTTGGTATGAAGGTTGTATTACTTATGTTTATGTCGCACAATTATATAATAAAGAAAGTAAAAAGGATTAGCGTTTTTCACTAACAGGTGCTTTACTTCAATAAGAGAGTTGCTTTGAAGTGAACCCAAAAAGTTAGACACTTTATTTAATTAGGCAGCCTTGAGGGCATGAACCCGGTAATCTACCGGGCTCATGCCTTTTAATTTTACCTTGATTCGTTGATGATTGTAGTAATGGATAATATCGATAATCTCACCGATCAATCGGACAGCAAAATAGAATTGATCCACCAGGAGCTGACAGGAAAGGATTTATAGCTCTTGATTGAAGTAAAATCGAGTTCGGCGATATGACCCAACTGCCAGAAACCTTCTCACCGGTCTATCCGTTCGATTATAAATCCTTGTCCATAAGTGGTTTTACGATACGGGAAGAATGAAGCAATGATCCAGTAGAAGGTCATGTGAACCGTCTGAAAACAATCAAACGAATGATGTATGGAAGAGCCGGGTTTCAAGTATTAMGAAATCGATTTAATTAAATAAAAAATAGATGAAAATTCGGAAGCTTGTAGAAAATGTAGGTGTTTTTATTGGATGATTCCTCTGCGCAAGGCTTCGGCTACTCCTTGCACTCGATTGAACACCTCGAGTTTTCGAATGGCGGATCGTACATAATCTTGAACGGTAAATTCGCTAATACCAAGTGATACAGCCATTACCTTCGTGCTTTCACCCCAAGACATTTTCTGCAATACTTCAATTTCCCTCCTGCTAAGTCTTTTGGAGTTTCCAGGGTAGTCGTCTTCCCCAAATATTTGCCCTAAATGTTGCCCATATACACCTAAAGRGTGAAGAAGGCTATCTCTAACGGTAAAGGAATCTGTACTCCCCATACAGGCATAGCCAACTACGTGTGAGCTATAGCTAATGGGAACTACTAGAATTTCAGTAGTGATGCCATTGGTATATTTTATAGGTAGTTGGTGAATCGATTGCGAATCGACATGTTTGGGCTTCCTTTCTTGAATGGCCGAATAGATGGGTGGCATGTTTCGAACATCGTCTCTCCACTCCTGCAAGGAAGATACTCCTTGTTTATCGATTCGTAATATGCCTTCACCGATTTTGCTTAACGTCGAATAGAAATAGAGACCCACACGGGAAAATTGAAAAAGATCCATAAATCCACGAACGGCAAGGATTTGCTTTTCGTGATGAGAAGGAACTGATGAAATGGATTGAATTTGCTTTTTTATGGCTGTATCTAGCATGAATGTCCCCTCCATATGCAAGTTTAAATATTCCTATTATACCAAAAGGTATTCTGATTACAAATGTCGTGAACGATCGAATAAAACTCTAGGGCTGACTAATCTATGGATCATTTAGGAGGAGGAGATAACTTTTCATGGAGAAGTCCCCCTTAATTTTAGGGGATATGTTAATCAGAAAAGTTGAACTATTATTAGTGTTGCAAGCGGTTACAACTAGAAAAATAGCCACGAAGTGTAGGAATGATAAAAGTCATTTCTATTCGAATGAACCTTAATTTCAGAAAGCAGGCGATGGAAATGAATAATTCTTTTTCTGAATTTCATTTAAGAACATCCATATCTAGCGGAGCGGGGGCAAGAAGTTTACTCCCGCAAATGATTCAGGGATTAGGCGGAAAGCGGGTCATCCTGTTTACGGATAAGGGATTAGTCCAGGCAGGCGTTGCTGCCCAAATCATTGATCTGTTTAAAGGCATAGAGGAGCACGTAGAGCTTGTTGGTGTCTTTGATGAGATCGAACAGGATGCCAAAGCGGAAAACGTCACCAAGGCTGTCCGGTTTTTCCGAGAGCATCAGGCGGACGCTTTGATTGCTCTTGGAGGTGGAAGCGTTCTCGATGCTGTAAAGGGCATCAAGTGGATGCTGCACAAAGGGTATGACGATACGGAGAAAATTCTCCATACCAGCATCAGAGAATTTCCGCCAGAAGCCCAACCGACGGGCATCCCGCATGTGGCAATTCCTACTACAGCAGGAACTGGTGCGGAAGTGTCGCCAATGGCAGTCATTTATAATGAAAAACTAGGCATGAAACTTGTGATTAGAACTCCATATCTCAATGCGGACATGGCCATCTTGGATCCTGAGCTGACAGTGGGATTGCCCCCGAAGATAACGGCCTTTACGGGAATGGATGCCTTGACACATGCGATAGAAGGCTATTTTTCAACAACAGCTACTCCATTTACGGATTCTTACGCCTTGTATTCTACCCATTTAATTGCAGAGAATCTGCCCATCGCAGTCAAGGAGGGATCTAACCTTGAAGCCAGATGCAATATGCTGATGGCAAGCGCAATGGCGATAACGGCATTCGGTTTTGGTAACAATGGAGTGCCGGTGCATAACATGGCACATGTATTTGGAGCCAAGTTTAGAATTCCGCACGGCCTGGCCAATGCGGTGCTCTTGCCTAACATGATGGTTGCCCTGCCTTCTTTATATTTACCGAAAATTAAGCGGTTTGCTGAAGCGTTGGGAATTGAAAACCTGTCGTCTGATCCTCAAGAATGCTTGACGAGGGTAATCGAATTCATTCGTAATCTGCGGCAGCAAATCGGATTGCCGGATACCTTTGCTGAATTTAACCTTGATTCTAATATGCTTCAATGTATTGTCGATGAAGTGCAAAGTGATTCTGCCTCAGCCAGGTTCCTCATTCCAGCTGATGTAATCACCAAAGTGACTGAAGAAGTTTCTGGACTAACTTCAAGCAAGGTGAACTCGTAACATATTCAAAGGAGGAATCAATTCATGTTAGATCCTCAAGCGAAGGACTTCCTGCATTTGTTGAGGGAAAGAGAACCAACCTCCGCTCTGACACCTGAAGTAAACCGTGCCAAAGGGGTGGCACTACAAAAATTGGCAGGTCCAGCAGAGCCGGTAGCCAAAGTAGAAGAGTACTGGATTCCTGTGGAAAATGGCGAAATTAAGGTGAGGGTGTATACCCCGGAAGGAGAAGGGATTTTCCCGGTTTTTATCTACCTTCATGGAGGAGGATGGGTTTTGGGAGATCTTGAAACGGTCGATGTACCTTGCCGCAGCATTGCCACTCAGGCAGAGTGCATTGTGGTGTCCGTCGATTATCGCCGGGCTCCTGAATATAAGTTCCCTACTCCTCTTGAAGATTGTTATAAAGCAGCAATATGGGTGGCCAATCATGCCAGAGAATGGAAGGGAGACCCAACAAGAATTGCTATAGGTGGGGACAGTGCCGGTGGAAACCTGGCTGCCTCAGTCACATTGAAGGCAAGAAATCAGGAAGGGCCCACTTTTGTGTCACAAATTTTGATTTATCCGGTAACGAGCCTCTCTTTCGATACGCCATCGTACAAAGCGAATGGCGAGGGGTATTTCCTTACACTTGATAGCATGGCGTGGTTTGCGCGACAGTATCTGGATAAAGAAGAAGACATGTTCAACGCCTACGCAGCACCGCTACTGGCCAAAGATCTGAGTGGACTTCCACCGGCACTAGTCATTACGGCGGAATATGATCCACTTCATGATGAGGGATTGGCCTATGCCAACAGGTTGCGTGAAGTAGGCGTTTCGGTAGAATACACTTGCTACGAAGGCATGATTCACGGATTCTTCTGGATGGCGGGAATTATGGATAAAGGCAAGCGGGCGATTGAGCAAGTAGCCCACCACTTGCATTCATCCTTTCATGAATAAATACCAGTTAATTTAGGAAGCTTAACGAATTTGATTGTTGAAATAACTTAACTTTCTATAATCCGCCAATTTAGGTGGTTGAAGAAATCCTGGCCATGCAGATGTTCTAACGGATAGAAAATATATTGCCGGTTTCCTTGACGATATGCCCATCAGGGGGGCAAGGCTAGAACATTGCGAGCAATACTACGGGACGCTCTGAGTGGATTTAATCGATTGTTTCGAAGATTGATAAGTTCTTGAGTACAACTAGATTGTGATTAAAGGGAGGAATAAAAATGACAAATAAGAATCAAATCATTAACCTAGATGCAGTTGTTGTAGGAGCCGGTTTTTCGGGGTTATACATGCTATATCGCTTACGTGAGGCTGGATTTTCCGTCAGTGCTTTTGAGGCGGCGCCTGATGTCGGTGGTGTATGGTATGCAAATCGTTATCCTGGAGCGCGATGCGACTCAGAGAGTATTATTTATAATTATACTTTTTCTGATGAGCTTCTTCAGGAATGGACATGGACTTCTAGGTTCCCGGAACAGGCGGAAATATTAAAGTACCTTAATTTCGTGGCAGATAGGCTTGACTTACGTCGTGATATCCAGTTCAATACACGCATTACAGCTGCTCATTACGATGATGTTAATAAAAATTGGAGTATCCAACTGGATGACGGTACCAATTTGACTGCTAAGTATTTCATCACGGGAGTAGGCTGTCTCTCTGCATCGAACACACCTAACTTTAAGGACTTAGCTAGTTTTGAGGGGGAAGCATATCACACCGGACACTGGCCGCATGAAAAGGTAGACTTCAGTGGGAAGCGTGTCGGTTTGATTGGTACGGGTTCAAGCGGTATCCAATCTATCCCGGTCATTGCGGAAGAAGCGGGTCATCTCAACGTTTTTCAGAGAACGCCGGCGTATAGTACTCCTGCGAGAAACTATCGATATGACCCAGAATTTATACGTCAAACTAAAGAAAACTATGAAGAGATTAGGCAACAAATACGTTGGTCCTCAATGGGTTATCTTCATACGGTGATCAACGATAAATCGGCATTGGAAGATACACCAGAAGAACGTCAGGAGCAATACAAAAAGGTCTGGGAAAGAGGGGGATTAGGGTTTAGCCAAACGTATAATGACCTGTTGGTAAACGAAGAATCCAATGAAACGGCTAGTGAATTTATTCGTTCTAAGATAGGTGACGTTGTAAAAGACCCAGAGGTAGCCGAGAAATTAAAACCAAGCTACTACTATTCTGCAAAACGACCAGTCATAGACACCAATTATTATGAGACGTTTAATCGTGATAATGTCACCTTGGTAGATGTAAAGGATACGCCGATTGTTGAAATTACGCCTAAGGGAATAAGAACTTCGGAAGCGGAGTATGAACTGGATGTCATTGTTTTTGCTACTGGTTACGATGCGATGACAGGGCCTTTGTTTAAGATCGATATCCGTGGAAAAGACGGAGTGTCACTAAAAGAGAAATGGGCTGATGGAACACAAACGAGAACATACCTCGGTATCGCAAATGCTGGTTTCCCGAACATGTTTATGATTACTGGTCCTGAGAGTCCTTCCGTACTGTCCAACGTTCCCGTATCTATTGAGCAGCATGTTGAATGGATTGGTGATTGTATCGAATATCTTCGCGAGCATGAGGTGGAAACGATTGAGGCTAATAGGGAGGCGGAAGAGGCATGGAGTAAGCATTGTCAGGAATTAGCTGAAGCTTCGCTTCTTACTAAGGTCGACTCTTGGTACACGGGTGCAAATATTAAAGATAAGCCACGTGGATTCCTCATTTATGTTGGGGGAGTTGGGAAGTACCGTAAGATATGCGACGACGTAACAGCTAAAGGCTACGAAGGGTTTACTTTAACACCTTCGCACTCTAAAGAACCGGTTTCCTGAAAAATGGTATTGCGCGAATGAGGGGATATGTAAGGTGTCTATTGTATTCGGAAAAACAGATTCCAATCGCAAAGAAACAGTGAATTAAGGTTATCATCGTTCCGAAAAATCCTAATGGTGACTGAAGCGAAGATAATCGAATGGTACAACTAGAACCCAGCGTATTACAAGGTACCTCGCGTGAACAATTTCAGAAAAATTTGAATCGATTAACGGCAAGATCCTTCTCCATGTATTGATAGAGGACGAAAAAAAGAAACAGCTGAATCGCGGAGAACAGAGGAAGAGGAAACATTCATGATAGCGTCCTAATAAGTTTCATTACTCTGGAAAAGTCGGCTATACCTAGTTCGACTTTTCCTATAGATTAAAATCACGGAGGGAGCGTTGATGATGTATATCAATGGGGAATGGTTGGAAACGGATCAGGTATTTGAAGTAAATAATCCAGCAACAGGGGAAAAGGCGGGTACCGTTTATTTTGCTGGTGAAGAAGAGACGAACTTGGCCATTCAAGCCGCAGAGAAGGCGTTTCCCCAATGGGCTGGACTCACGGCAGAGCAGCGCAGTTCGTATTTATGGCGAATTGTGGAGAAAGTTGGAGAAAAAAGGGAAGAAATAGCTCAAATCATAACAAAAGAAATGGGGAAAACAATTCATCATGCCCGGCAAGAAGTAGGTTCGGCCATCGCCTTTTTTCAATGGTATGCAGAAGAGGCACGCAGAATTTATGGAGATATCATTTCCCCCTCCATAGCTAACAAACGTATCCAGGTGATTCGACAACCTGTTGGTGTTGTAGGAGCCATTACTCCCTGGAATTTTCCGTTGTCCATGGCCGCTAGAAAGTTGGGACCGGCTCTAGCGACTGGGTGTACAGTGATCCTAAGGCCTTCGAGAGAAGCTCCGTTGTCTTCAGTTGCGTTATTTAAAATCTTTGATGAAATAGGTCTGCCGAAAGGCGTGGCTAATCTCGTCATCGGACAATCAGGCCCTATTGTCAACACGATTATGAACAGCAGTATTGTGAAGAAAGTTTCCTTTACTGGTTCAACGGAAGTGGGGAAAATTCTCATTGGGCAGTCTGCAAAAACTGTCAAGCGGGTGTCGATGGAATTAGGAGGGCATGCCCCTTTTATCGTATTTGATGATGCGGATATCGACTTGGCTGTTGAGGGTTTGGTAAAAAGTAAATTTGGCTCCAATGGACAACAATGCATCTGTCCAAACCGGATTTATGTGCAGGATAAAGTTTATGAGGAATTTGCTGAGAAGCTGAAAGAAAAAGTTCAAACTATCAAAGTAGGTAATGGATTGGATGAGCAAAATGAAATGGGGCCTTTGGTAAATGCAGAAGCCATTGAAAAGGTCCAAGAGCAAGTTGACGATGCGGTTCAACTCGGAGCGTGTATCCTTAACGGTGGGAAAAGGCTGTCGGACGGAAGCTATTCCAATGGAAATTTTTACGAACCCACTGTTTTGTCTAATGTAACGGATAATATGCTGATTACTAGGGAAGAAACATTTGGACCCGTCATTCCACTTTTAAGGTTCAGTAGCGAGGAAGAAGTTATTGAAAGAGCAAATGCTATTGAATATGGACTTGCCTCTTACTTCTATACAAAAGATCTTTCCCGCAAGTACCGTGTTTCTGAACAACTGGAATACGGTATGGTAGGAGTGAATGATGCTATTCCCTTTGCAGTTCAAGCGCCATTTGGCGGCGTAAAAGAGAGCGGCATGGGTCGCGAAGGCGGAAAGTATGGATTGGATGACTATCTAGACACAAAAATGATTTCCGTACAGATTTAATAGATGTTGATACAGCTATATAGTTTGTTTTGAAACAGTATCAGGTTAGGTATATGTGAAGAGGTTCCGCATATACCCACTTTTGAACTTTGTTTATCTTCATTCAGCAGAAAACGCCCACCTCAATAGGTAGGTGAGATGAGTGCGGTTTCCTTCCTTACTTCGTTCAGCAGGAGTCCAAACACCGGGTGAACGAAGTAAGGAAGGAAACCCCTAAGTACGCCGAGGTGAAATTGATTGTGCGTTTCTGTCTGTCATCGCTTTTCCCACGTGTTTTGCGTTTCGTTATAATAATGGGAATCAAGGTTTGTAATCCATAGATAGGGGGATGTTTATGCGTTGGGTTGTTCTGATTATTCTATTTTTCGGTTTTTTGATTAACTTTGCTGACAAGAGTGTTGTCGGACTTGCTGCTGGTTCTTTAATGGAAGACTTAAGTTTGAATTATGCACAATGGGGAATTATTGGAAGTAGCTTTTTCTGGATATTTCCCGTAGCTGCGGTTTTCGTAGGGGTTCTTACCGATAAAGTCTCTCCCAAGAAAATTATAGCCTTCATGCTTTTAGCATGGTCACTTCTCCAGTTTGGAGGCTATATAATCGGCGGTTTTGCAACACTCCTCCTGTATCGCATTTTTCTTGGCCTCGCTGAAGGTGGATATGCTCCGGCATCCCTTAGACAATTGTTTGCTTATTTCCCCCCAGCCATGCGGGCACGGGTGACCACCATTTTTATCTCAGGTTCAACGGTTGGAGCTTATGCGGTCGCTCCTTTGGTTGTACTCTTACTCCATATGGTAGGTTGGAGACATTCGTTTGCTATTATGGGATTAGTCAGTTTGGTTCTATTAGTCGTGTGGGTTACTGTAGTTCCTAAAAAAACTCCAGAACTAGCAGAACTGGCAGTTAAGTCCGACTTTGCTCCAAAAAGGAAAGTTACTTGGTCGGAATTATACCCGGTTTTGTTGTCACGAACTAGTATATTTACTTTGTTTGTTACATTTGGATTCTTCTGTCTATCGAGTTGGATGCAGATTTGGATGCCTTTATACTTTCTAAAAGTGATTCAAGTATCGGAAATGGGAATGGCGTATGCCACATTGACAGTCGGAGGAACATCGCTGATTGTGTCGCTATCCATGGCAACTATCTCTGACCGCATATTTAAAAATACACAAAATGTACGTGCGGGACGGGTGAAGGTAACAGGAATTGGAATGCTTCTTGGTGGCTTGTTTTTTGGATCACTTTATTTTACCCAATCGGTGGCGTGGGCTATCATCGGAATTACATTGGCGTATGGATTTAGCTACCTTATTGTTTCAACATCCCATATCATTATGTGCAATCAGCTTCCTGAACGCACATCCACTATTTCTGGAACGATTGTTGCCTTTCAGAACGTCGCAGCAGCTTTATGTTCATTGGTCACTGGATTTATTATCCAATCCGCTGGGAGTGATAATATAGTTCAAGGATTTCAGTATTCATTTCTAATGATTTCATCGATCATGGTAGTTGTTGCAATACTATTTATAGGCTTTGTTCATCCTGATCGGAAAGAGAAAAAAGTCAAATTGGTTGATATGGAGAAGGCGGTGTCCAGTTCTTAAGAAATATGGACTTGCTATACGCAAAAAAATAAGGTAGGGGGAAGAGCAATGGGTTTTGAAGAAAAAGTTGTATTAATCACAGGGGCGACCGGTGGAATTGGTAAGGAAACGGCTCGTTTATTTGCCAAACAAGGAGCGAAACTAGCGTTAGTCGATTTGGATCATAAAGCACTAGAATGGCTTGCCAAGGAACTGGAGCTAGAGGATTATTTGCTGCAAACTGCTGATGTGACAAGTGAAGAGCAAGTAAAGAATTTTGTTCAGCAGACAAAGAAGAAATACGGAAAAATTGACGTTTTCTTCAATAATGCGGGAATAGAAGGAAAGGTTGCTCCGATTACAGAAACATCTTCAGAGGATTTAGATAAGGTTTTGAATGTCAATATCAAGGGTGTCTTTTTTGGTTTAAAGCACGTGATGGCTATCATGATGGAGCAAAGGTCAGGAAGTATCATCAATTCGTCATCTATTACGGGGTTAAAGGGCTCCGTTGGCTTGGCTCCCTATTCTGCCTCTAAACATGCCGTGCTTGGATTGACCAAAACAGCATCCTTAGAATCGGCAGAAATGGGGATTCGGGTGAACGCAATCTGCCCCGGATATGTCGACACCCGAATGATGCAGGCTATTGAGGGCGGAAAAGGACCAGAGCATGTGAATCAGATGAGAGATAGAGCGTTAGCGAAGGTACCAATGAAGCGCTATGCCCAGCCGGAAGAAATTGCAGAACTTGTTTTGTTTTTAGCTTCAGATCATGCTTCTTTTATCACTGGAAGCCATTATGTCGTTGATGGAGGGAATCTGGCATAAGATTGTGTGAAACAATAGTTGATATAGCGATTCAAGGGGGCTCTTTCAAAAGAAAGATCCCCCTTCATTGTGCGCCCAGCATGGGCGTAGTCTATAGGGTGCAAGTCCCGAACTACGAAGGCTGAAGGCGCGATTCGAACGTTGGAAATAATTCAGCTGCACGAGGTCGCGATAATGTGAAAACCTCCACAAACCAATCAATAGTTAATGCATTAAATCGAAGAAGCTCAATAGTCTGGTCTAGACCAAAGTTTAATTCTCCATTAGTAGGAGAAAAAGGGCTTCTTATGTTAGGCGTCCATTCATCTATAAGTCGTCCCCATAAATCGATTAATGGCATCTCTTTAGCCAAGTCAATTAGATTGGTTAAAATTAGGAATTCGTATAATGGGTTCTGGTGCAAATATGATTAGTAAGAAACATAGAACCTCAATATCCTTTTCATCTATGAATTATGATGCCACTCCAAACAATTTATGGATAAATTCTTTTTGATTTTGGGCAGACTTCACCCCTTGATGAACCTGTTTCTTTTTAATCATATGCATGGCTTCTATGCCACTAAGTATGTAAGTAGCTGTACGAAATGATTTCAACCCTAACATCGAACGAACTCGCTTCTTTATAAAACGATGATCTTGTTCTACTATATTATTGAGATATTTAACTTGCCTTATTTGTATGCCTTCAGGCATGCGTTTCTYTTCTTTTAACTCTTGAATCGCTAMAGGATAGGCTGGATTTTTATCCACTGTTATGACACGAGGTTTACAAACATGAGTAGCCAAGGCTTTCTTGAAAAAGCGCTTGGCTGCTTGTTTATCTCTTGATTCACTTAGATAAAAATCAATGGTATTCCCTTCTGAATCGACTGCACGATATAAATACATCCATTGACCTTTTACTTTGATATACGTTTCATCGACTCTCCAAGAGTCATTTGTTGGCTTAAGATGACGACGTACTCTTTTATCTAATTGWGGTCCATATTGATGAACCCAAACGCATAATCGTTGTATGAGCCATGGATAAGCYACGCTCCTCCATCATTTCCACCAAWTTACGAAAACTTAAGTTGTACCGTAGGTACCATCGTACTGKTAATAAAATAATGTCAGGCTGATATTGCTTCCAWTTGAACAAATCTTCTTTTTTCATACCAATCAGACACCTTTTTTTAGAGTAATAGTATCAGTATGTCCAAGATTTAGAGATTAATTGCAATTGTCTTCAAGTTCTTGCACCAGAATCATAAAAAACATTCATTTCAATGGGAATTTGAGTGTGTTCAGAAAAGGACGAGTTTTGGAACAAATAATAGCATCTATGATTATCAAAAGGTTGTTTTTTGATAAAGTTGTTTTTAGCAGCATAAATGTCTGTTATGGAATCTTATTTATGAACTGAAATAACGATAGCCAATAAGTGCTCTTTTACTTTGTTCAGCAATCGGGCCAAATAGTGGAAGAAGGATTTTAAAATTCACATACAGAATTATTTGATGTGAAGAAAAGGGGGTAAAGGAATGAACCATGATTTTTATCGCGCATTATTTCCTATATTAGCTACTCATACACATCTAGCTAGTTGCTCCCAAGGTGCATTGGCAAAGTCTGTTTCAAAAGCTATTGAGGAATATCATAATAGCCTACTTCTGTCGGGGAGTAATTGGAATGAAGCGATAAGTAAAGTGGATGAGACTAGGGGGAAATTTGCTGAACTTATTGGAGCCGAAACAGATGAGGTTGCTGTATTATGTTCTGTTTCTGATGCTATTTCTGCTATTGCAACTTCCCTCCCTTATCAGCAAGAGAAAAATAAAGTCGTGTTTACGGATATAGATTTTCCAACTGTAGGTCATATATGGTTTGCACAAGAACCGTTTAAGGATAATATTTCCGTAATTCGTTCTTCCAATGGGGAAATACCTCTGGAACAATATGAAAAAGAAATAACAACTGATACGCTTATTACATGTATTCCCCATGTGAATTATTACAACGGATATAAGCAAAACGTTAGAGAGATTGCTGATATTGTGCATAGAAAAGGATCGCTTTTATTCGTCGATGCTTATCAATCAGCAGGACATATTCCGATTGATGTGAAGGAGATGAAGATTGATATATTAGCAACGGGAACTCGTAAATACATGTTAGGAATTCCCGGTGTAGCATTTTTGTATATAAAAAAAGAACTGGCAGAGCAATTAAAACCAAGAGTTACGGGATGGCTGGGACAAGACCAAGTATCTTCATTTGACATTTATAATCCTGTTTTTGCAATGGGGGCGCGTCGATTTGAAACGGGTACGCCTTCTTTTATAAGTATTTATGCAGCTTATGATGCACTAAAATTACTACTTGAGGTTGGGATAGGTAATATTGAATTCTATTTAAAAGATCTAACCCAATTCACCATACATTATGGAAAAGAAAAAGGATTGCATCTCATTGGACCATTATCTACTGATAATAGAACAAGTCTAATGTCTTTTCATGTTGAAAATGCATCAAAAGTAGAAGGGATGTTAAGAGACAAAAAAATCATTGTTTCTGCAAGAAAAGATGTAATAAGAATTGCCCCTCATTTCTATAACATTAAAGATGAAATAAAATACGCAATAGATGAGCTTGCAATCTTAACAAATGGGAATTAAGTAAATATTTACTCAAACAAACCTGAATTGAGGATTATTTTGTTATTCTGCTAAAGGGCGCAATTGTTGAGCAACACAGATAGAAAATGATCAAAATTTTTATAATAGAATAATTCAATTGAATATATTAAGAGCATGTTTTGATCAATCTTTTTTTCAGAACACGCTCTTTCTTTTTGTTCGTTTATCAAGGTTATTAGAATTGATTTGATCAATCATTATTCCAAAGCTACAAAAGTTGGATGTGCAAAATAGCACTTAAAATAAGCGCAAATTACCTCCTAAAGTGACAAATAAAGTGGAAATGTTTATAAAGAGGTTGTACCGTTTTGGAAAACATTAAGTATTTGGCTGAGATTGTAGATTTTTTAGTATGAATGATTTATAGTAGTTAGTATATTAACTACTAAGAAGGTGAATTTATGGAAGACAAGGCCATTATTGAATTGCAAAAGCATGGATTTTCAAAATACGAGTGTAAGGCCTATATAGGTTTATTGAAATCACCTGCGATTACTGGCTATGAATTAAGTAAGCGTTCTGGCGTCCCAAGGTCAATGATTTATGAGGTATTGGGCAAATTACTTGATAAAGGAGCCATTCAAACGGTCCCCTCTGATCCTATTGTCTATAAACCTGTTGATCCAAAACAGTTACTTTCTCGTCTTAAAGAAGAGATGAATACGTCATTTGAATTGTTAGAGTCATCTCTTACAGTATTAGAAAGTGATCAAAAAGTTGACGTCGTGACGAGAATTGTCCAGTACGAGCATATTGTTCAAGAAATGCTTTCGATGATTCGATCCGCAGAAAAAGAGATTTGGTTATCAATCTGGGCTCCTGCGGTAAAAGATATTGAAAAGGCTGTGCGGGAGAAAGAAGGTTCTATACCGATTTTCACGGTTTTATTTGGAGCTGAAAATGAGACATTGGGACATACCTATCATCACAACTACATGGCCCCAGACATTGTGAGTAAACGAATGGGCGGATATTTGACTATTCTTGTTCGAGATGAAGAAGAAGCCCTTATTGCTAAGTTTAGTGATAGAGGTTCTGAGTGGGCTGTGAAGTCAACAGATCCTGCTCTCGTTCTTATTGCTACTGAATACATTAGGCACGACATTATGGTAGAAGAAATTACAAATGCATTCGGTCCTGAAAGGCTAGATGAGCTATGGAAAGCGCGAGAAGATTTAATTCATGTAATGACAGGAAAAAACAGCTTTGCATAAAGCTGTTTTTTTACCACCAAATTGATAGTAGTTATAATAATAACGACTTAGGAGGGTGTTGAATGTATGCCAAATTAAAGTTTGCCATCTCGATGGCCATATTTGGTTCAGTCGGTCTATTTTCAGAAAAAACAGGTCTACACTCGATTGAACTAGTTTTTGTGCGTTGCCTCAGTGCAAGTATTCTTTTAGGTACAATATGGGGCGTTAGTACATTAAAAACACAACAACCGAAGAAAGTTTCTATTCCTCGTAAGGAGTATTTACTTGCCTTATTATGCGGTGTATTCCTTATCGTAAATTGGGTGTTTTTCTTCCGTTCTTTAGAAGTAATGCCTATCACTGTGGCGGTATCCATTTATCATTTAGCACCCGTTATTGTACTTCTCTTAGGCTTTGTTATTTTTAAAGAAAAAATAACAAAAATGGGATTAGTCTTTTTCTTTATTTGCTTTTTAGGAACATTGTTAGTTGGGGGAATTCATCAACATACTACGATGACCGGATTTTTATCCACGGGTGTTTTATGGGCGTTTGCAGCAGCATTCTTCTACGCTCTAACTTCTATTACGGGAAAAGGAATTCAAATGCTTAGTCCTTTGTTAACAACCGTTATTCAAACAAGTCTGGGTGTTTTATTATTGATACCATTAGTGGATTGGTCAAACTTTACGCATCTTACCATGGAAAACTGGTTCTATATCCTTGTTACAGGATTTATTCACACAGGATTTGTCTTTTATTTATTTTTCAGTAGTTTGCGTGAGTTAGAGGCACAAACCATTGCTATTTTAGTCTTTGTTGATCCGGTGATCGCAATCTTACTGGATGTAACTATTTTGAACTATCGTCCTGATGTCTACCAGCTTCTCGGAATATTTCTAGTGTTTGTGGGAATCAGTTATTCTCCCAAAAAAGAAAGAAGTTTAGAAAAAGCGTAAATTTATTCGCCCAAACTTAATAGTGCAGTTTAAGATATAAAATAATAATGATAAATTTTGAGATGGTGAAATTCCTTATGGTTGCAAGGGATTTCACTTTTTGTGTATTCCTATAATGTCGATTATGTGAAAGAGATAGACAAAAAAATGTGCTTTTCTTATTCCACAATTTCAGCTATTAGGGGTACCGCCACATGCCCATCAAGGTAAGATACCATAATACCCCCAGAACGAAAATTTTGTGCATCTTACTCGTTTTTATCGTTTTGGGGGTGACCTATTTTCTTGGCTTGATGGACATGGGGTAATGATTTGCTTTAGCTTAATGGATATGTGACGCTACCCCATAGTGAGAAATGCTTTTCTTATTCAAGAAACGGGCGATTTCTACAATAAATGGAGATGCTTTTTTACTAAAGAAGAAGGGTACTTTAAGAAGAAATTTATTCATTAAATATCTATAGTATCCTGTCTTTTAAATGTTTATGTTTTTACTGGGAGCTTAATAAAAAGGATTAAAATTTATTTACTACATTAGTGGGAATAAAATAATTTTATTTTATGTCCAGGGGCTAGTGGGTTTATGAAGGGTTATATATTTGAAAGATATTAAGGTTTGTGGGGAAAAAGGGAAAAGAAAGGTGAAAGGTTTATTAAATCCGTTTCACCTTACTGAATTTGAATGTATTTTAATAATTTATATGCCAAAATAGCTAAGTATAACTTTATGCCATTATCATAATTGTTTAGGTCTAATCCAGTTTTTTTCTGTATCTGTTCTAACCTGTATTTCAGTGTATGGCGATGAATATATAGCTCGCTTGCTGTTTCTTTAATACTTTGATTGAAAAAAAGATAAGCTTCAAGTGTAGTAATGAGGTCTATACCTTTTGAATCAAGTAGATTTCCAAGGTATTTTTGGTAAAACTCTTCTAAATCTACCCCTGATTCTTTCATTTCAATGAGTAATTGATATAAGCCAAAATCGTTATAATGGACTATGGATTTTGGTTTAAATAGAATTTGGGAAAATCGTGCTGCTTGCTCAGATTCAGCAGCACTTTTGTGTAATTGATAAATGTCGGCAGTTGTTTTACCAATACCTATAGCTATTTGTTCATTTGATAATGTCGAATTCCAACTATTTAAGAGGTTCTCAGCTAACTCTAAAATATTTAATCCAGGTTTTGCTTCCACCAAAATAATGACACTATCGGATTTTGTCCTCATGATGTAGGGGATTTTTGACTTTCCCATGGTGTATTGAATAATTTCCGTTAACTCATTGTATTTTTCCTTGATTTTCTCCTCTTTCAATAATGGAAAATAAATGTATATGATACTTTGTGGATTTGAAAGGTCTACTCCTAGTTTACGTCCTCTCTCGATCATATCTTTATTATTTGGGATTATAGGATTTAATACTTCTTCTAGGAAGTCACTAGTGAGCCTCAATTGTGTCTCCTCTACTGCTTTCCTCCGCAAAAATTCAATCGCATATATAGTAGTGGCATGCTCAATTGCAATTGAATCCAATTCTTCCGATAACCTTTTTTCCTTTATAATGAGTAGACTTCCGTAGGTATTTTTATTAGCTATAATAGGTTGACTATTAATTTTGTAGTTATCCATTTGTTTTTCATATAGATTTTTTAAATTGTTAATATCAATAAAGTCATGTTTTATGTAGGAACTTATTATTTCATCTTTTGCTATAAGGATTACACTTGCATCAATTATTTCATGAAGGGTTTTTGTAATAGGATCAAATCCGTGTTGTTCTAATACAAGCCGTGTAAAATCCTGATGGATTCGTAGTGAATATTCAAATGTTTGGCTTTGTTTGTTAACAATTTGTACCAGTAGTTCTTTTGTAATCATAGAAAAGTTTATGTTTGCAGGAATTTCAATTAAAGGTAAGGCAAATTCGTCTGCGATGGTAATAAATGATTTTGGAATTTCCTTTAAATAAAATCCTGTATATATAGCTACTCCAGATAGTTTTCCGATGGATAAAAGCTTTTCAAATTCCTTACGTTCCTTCGTATTTTCTCCTAATCCGAATCCTGTTGTGATCAAAAACTCTCCATCTTGTAAACGATAGATATCTTCAATTACCTCCACAATAGTTACCCATTTGATCCAATTTTGTAACCCCTTTTTTCCAGCCTTTAATTTTGTTTGTTTCATAATAGGTAGTTGCAAAGCTTCATAAATCCGAATAGCCATAGATAGCCCCCTAGTGATTAAACTTAGATTATCCTATCCTCCATTATACGCGGTGTATAATGGAACATCTATTTTTTCATACGTTTGTCAAATTGTTATTTGTCAGAAATTTTAATAAAGTTTTAATATACTCTTATAATTCCGAGGGAGATGTAATGGATGAAGGAACGAGATTATTTAATTAAACCGGTATTAGGACAGCAATATCCAATAGCTGCATCTGCAAAAGGTATATATATATATGATCAGGATGGTAAGAAATATATTGATGGGTCGTCTGGAGCTGTAACGGTAAGCATTGGACACGGTGTACAGGAGGTTATCAACGAAACCCTTGCACAGGCAGAAAAAATTTCATTTTCTTATAGATCACAATTTACCAATGAACCAGCTGAAAAGCTAGCAGAAAAATTGAGTCAATTGGCTCCTGGAGATCTTAATTGGTCATTCTTTGTAAATAGTGGTTCAGAAGCGACCGAGACAGCGATGAAGATTGCTATACAATATTGGCAAGAAAAAGGACAACCACAAAAAGATCGCATTATATCTAGGTGGACTAGTTATCATGGCATTACAATGGGAGCATTATCCATGTCAGGACATGTATTAAGAAGACAGAGGTTTGCAGCGATGTTAGCTGATTATCCTTCAGTGTCTGCCCCATACACTTATCGTCGACCTGATAATTTAACTGAAGAAGAATGGGGTCTTCTTTGTGCTCAAGAACTTGAAACGGAGATTAGGCGTATTGGGGAAGAGCGTGTTGCTGCATTTATTGCCGAGCCAATTATAGGTGCTTCTGGGGGGGCTATCACTCCACCAGCTAATTACTATCAAAAAATCAAGGAGATTTGTGAGCGTTGTAACGTCCTATTTATTGCAGATGAGGTAATGACCGGCATTGGCCGTACTGGGAAGATGTTTGCAATAGAACATTGGAATGTTACTCCGGACCTTATTACTCTAGGAAAAGGAATGAGTTCAGGGTATACCCCAATGGCAGCTACTCTAGTCAGTGATAAAGTTATGGAGCCTATATTAAATGGATCTAAGTCTATTATGGGAGGCCATACTTACAGTGCTAATCCGCAATCTGCAGCAGTTGCACTAAAGGTTATAGAATACGTTGAGAATCATCAGTTGGTAGAAAGAGCCGAAGAACAGGGTAATTATCTAATGAGCAAATTGAAAGCGCTTTTAGATTCTTACGAAATGATTGGAGACGTACGTGGAAAAGGTCTTTTAATTGGAATGGAATTTGTAGCCGACCGGGAAAAGAAAACCCCTTATTCCACTGAATTAAATGTAACGAATAGGGTAATTAAACAAGCTTTTGAAAAAGGATTACTTGTTTACCCAGCTTCGGGAGCTATTAATGGCACAGGGGATGCTATTATCATTTCGCCACCGTTAGTTATCACAACAGCTGAAATTGATGGTTTAGTAGATATTTTAGAAGAGGCAATTTCTGAAGTACAATGTGAACTCAATATGGAGGGGAAAAATAATGCTGCTGTCCAAGTCTAAACAAGGAAAAGTAAGTACTTTAGAAGAAGCTCTTCAAAGAATTTCTGACGGCTGCTCCTTGATGTACGGGGGATTTGGTGGTATCGGTACTCCTCCCACTATTGTAGAAGGGATATTAAATAAAGGATGTAAAGGTTTAAGTTTAATAGGTAATGATGCGGGCTTTCCAGACGTTGGGATTGGGAAATTGGTTAGTTCTGGAAGGGTTAAGAAGCTAATTGCTTCTCATATTGGATCGAACCCAGTAGCTGGTCAATTAATGAATAAGGGGGAAATGGAAGTAACATTTTCCCCACAAGGAACGTTGATTGAGCGTATTCGAGCTGGTGGTATGGGGTTAGGTGGTATTTTATCCGATGTGGGTTTAGGCACGATTGCAGAGGAAGAAAAGACACATATTACTGTAAATGGACGGAAATATATGGTCGAAACAGCTTTAACTGCTGAAGTGTCTATAGTTTATGCTTCAAAGGCCGATCATCTTGGAAATCTCGTATTTGATAAAAGTGCACGTAATTTTAACCCATTAGTTGCTATGGCGGGGAATTTTACAATAGTTGAAGCAGATGAGATTGTTCCAGTGGGTGAACTTGATCCAGAATCGATTATAACCCCTGGTATCTTTGTTGATTTGGTAATTCCAAGTGAAGGAGTGAATTGGAAATGGGTCTGGGAGTAGATCGCTACCGCATCGCTAAACGCGCTGCCAAAGAAATAGAAAATGGAATGATTGTTAATCTTGGAATAGGGATTCCTACATTAGTTGCTGACTATATCTCATCAGATATTTCTGTTCAATTCCATGCTGAGAATGGAATATTAGGTACTGGTCCAACACCACAAAGAAGTAAGGTTAATCCTAATTTATGTAATGCCGGTGGATATCCGTGTTCTGTAGTTCAAGGAGCTTCCTTTTTTGATAGTGCGACTGCCTTTGGCATAATCAGACGAGGACGATTAGATGTAACCATTTTAGGAGCCCTCGAAGTAAGTGAAAAAGGCGACCTAGCCAATTGGATTGTTCCTGGAAAACTTGTCCCGGGCATGGGTGGAGCGATGGAGTTGGCTCAAAAGTCTAAAAAAGTAATTGTACTGATGAACCATACAAATAAACAAGGTGAATCAAAAATCCTAAAGGAATGTACATTACCCCTTACTGCCAGTGGGTGTGTTAATTTGATCATTACGGAAATGGCTGTGATTAAGGTAACGCCACAAGGATTAGAGTTAAAAGAGGTTATGGATCCTTATACAGTGGAAGATGTAATTAAACATACGGATGCACAATTGAAAATACTTAAGACTGCGGAAAAAGTTTAGGAGTGAATAAAATGGAAGATGCCGTCATCGTAGCAGGAGTTCGTACTGGAGTAGGTGCATTTGGAAAGTCCCTTAAAAGTGTTTCTGCCACCGAAATGGGAAGACAAATATTGGAAGGGTTAATGAATAAGACCACTCTTACAAAAGAGGACGTAAATGAAGTAATATTTGGTCATGGTTATGTACATGGGGGAGGACTAAATTCAGCCAGAATATCATCTCAATTAGCTGGCTTCCCAAAGAGTGTTCCAGGGCATGTTGTAATCAAGGCATGTGGTTCAAGTTTAAAAGCAATTACTAGCGCAGCCTTAACGATTAAGGTAGGTCAAGAAGAGGTGGTAATTGCAGGCGGGGTTGAGAACATGAGTCAGGTCCCTTATTTAGTTAAAAATAGATGGGGGAAAAAGTTTGGTAGCGTTGAAATGGAAGATGCCCTATTAACTGATGGCTTAATCTGCTCATTTGAAAATGAACATATGGGTATGACTGCGGAGCGTTTATCGCTAATTTATAATATTTCTCGCGAGGAACAAGATAAATTTGCTTACGATAGCCATAAAAAGGCAGCTCGGGCATTTGAGAATCATTATTTTGAAGAGGAAATCTTACCTGTTCAGGTTCAGGGTAGGAAGGAATCCTACTATTTCAGAACAGATGAGTCTGTACGAACGGATATTCAGCTAGAAAAGTTAGTAAATCTTCCACCAGCTTTTAAAGCAGATGGATCAATCTCTGCTGGTAATGCCTGCCCTATGAACGATGGTGCAGCAGCTGTATTAATGATGTCAAAGAAGAAAGCTTTAGAAAAAGGTATAAAGCCTTTGCTAAAAGTGAAAGCGTTCTCTAGTGCTGGGGTAGAGCCAAGTATTATGGGGATTGGCCCTGTTCCAGCAACAAAAAAGGCACTAGAATTAGCAGGGTTAACTATAGATGATATTGGTTTGATTGAGCTTAATGAAGCTTTTGCTGCCCAAGCATTAGCTGTTATTAAAGAATTAGAGTTAGACTATGCAAAAGTAAATGTTAATGGTGGAGCTATTGCATTAGGGCATCCTGTTGGAGCAACTGGTGCTAAGCTAACCGTTAGCTTAATAAATGAAATGTTACGTACCAAAACAAAGTATGGAATGGTGACGCTATGTATGGCCGGGGGCATGGGGCTTACTGTCATATATGAGAATTTAACATTGTAACCAGATTTAAAGCGAGGTGGACTTTAGTGAATTTAATCAAAGAGCAAATTCAAACATGGTTAAGTGAGCATAATGGTGAGGGTACACAACTATTACAGCGACTTGTACAAGCCCCGAGTATTTCTAAAAATGAGTTAGAAGCGCAATCAATAATCAGTGAAGTATTGTCCGAAATGGGATTAAAGGTGGATACCTGGGAACCGAATGGAAAAGAATTAACAGAGAGCCCTTACTTTTGCTCCTCAAGGGATGATTTTACAGGAAGTCCCAATGTTGTAGGTGTTCTGCCCGGAACAGGTGGAGGCCGATCTATAATCTTAAACGGTCATATTGATGTTGTGCCTGAAGGTGACCGTGAACAATGGACAGATGATCCCTATAGTGGAGCGATTAAGGAAGGGAAAATGTATGGCCGTGGCGTTACGGATATGAAAGGTGGGCTAGTCTCATTTCTTTTAGCCATACAAGCCATCCAGCAACTTAATATTAAGCTGAAAGGTGACGTTATTTTTCAAAGTGTTATAGAAGAAGAGAGTGGTGGAACAGGGACTTTATCTACTATTTTAAAAGGCTATAAAGCTGATGCTGCACTAATCACGGAACCTACTAATATGAGAATTTTCCCTAAACAGCAAGGATCTATGTGGTTTCGGATTTTTGTTAAAGGACGATCAGCCCACGGGGGAACACGATATGAAGGTGTTAGTGCTCTTGATAAAGCAATGATTCTAGTGGAGCAAATCAGGGCTTTAGAGTCTAACCGGAATCAACGTATTAATGATCCTCTATATGAGCAAACCCCTATCCCAATTCCTATTAATATCGGAGTTGTTTCAGGTGGAAACTGGCCATCTTCAGTACCTGACTTGCTAAAAATAGAGGGGAGAATGGGTGTAGCACCTAATGAGAAGGTAGATGATGCACAACGTGAAATGGAGGAATATCTGCAGCAACTATCAATGATAGACCCGTGGTTTAAGGATAACCCTCCTGTCTTGGAATGGTTTGGTGCTCGATGGCTGCCAGGGGAAATAGATCTTGAACATGATTTGATGAATACGTTAGTTCATCAATATAGGGAAACTACTGGTGGAGAACCTATGATAGAGGCTTCTCCTTGGGGGACTGATGGAGGATTACTTACAGAGGTTGGGAAAATACCAACCGTTGTATTTGGACCAGGGACAACAGAAATGGCGCATTTTCCAGATGAGTATATTGAATTGGATAAAGTTTTTAAATCTGCAGAAATTATTGCATTAACGATGATTCAGTGGTGTAGTATCGAGTGAAATATCTGAATTAAAGGAAATGTCCATAATTAGTTTATATTCACAAAACGGCTGATTTATATTAGGAGGGTGTTATGGCTGAATTAGATAAGGAACAAGGTCTGCAGAGGGTAATGAAAAGTCGCCATTTATTTATGATTGCTTTAGGTGGCGTAATCGGTGCAGGATTTTTCAACGCTTCAGGTTTTACGATTAGTCAGTCAGGCCCTATAGGTGCTGTATTAGCCTATATGATGGGCGGACTTATTATGTATTTAGTAATGCTGTGCTTAGGGGAATTGACTGTAGCAATGCCAGTATCTGGATCATTCCAAACTTATGCGACTAAATATATTCATCCGTCAACAGGCTTTACAGTTGGGTGGATTTATTGGATCGGATGGTCCTCAACCGTAGCTTATGAGATTATCATTATAGGTTCGCTGATGCAAAGATGGTTCCCGGATATCTCTCCATGGATCTGGTCATTAATTGCAGGAATTGTACTATTCTCTGTTAATGCCCTCTCTGCACGTAGTTTTGCAGAAACAGAATTCTGGTTCGCGAGTATTAAGGTAGTCGCTATAATTTCGTTTATTTTAATTGGATTAGCTGTTATTTTTGGCCTTGTACCAATTGAGGGTGAAACGGCAGCTCCTTATTTTACGCACTTAACAGAATTTGGCTACTTCCCTAATGGATTATTGGCAGTAGTTATTGCTATGATGGCTGTTAATTATTCGTTAGGTGGTACAGAACTCGTAGGAATCGCTTCTGGTGAATGTGAAAATCCAGAGAAGACGATCCCAAAAGCTATAAACCAAACTGCATACCGAATTATTCTATTCTTTGTTTTATCAATAATTATTGTTGTTTCTATAGTTCCTTGGCAACAAATCCAGCCAGATTCTAGCCCATTTGTTACTGCTCTAGATAACATTGGTATACCATATGCAGCTGATATTATGAACTTTGTAATTATTACCTCATTACTATCTGTTGCTAACTCTGGTCTCTATACCACAACTAGGATGTTATACTCGCTTTCTAGTTCTAAGATGGCACCAAAATCCTTTCAGAAATTAACTAAAAAAGGTGTACCTTTACTTGCTTTAACGGCCAGTATGGGGGTCTCCTGTGTTTCTATTCTTGCTTCAAAAGTAGCAGCTGAAACTATTTATACCTGGATTCTTTCTGTAGCAGGAATGGCGTCCATGTTAGCTTGGATGAGTATTGCGGCATCCCAGTATTTCTTCCGTAGACGATATGTTGCTGAAGGTGGAAAAGTTAGTGATTTAAAATTCCGCACACCACTATACCCTTTAGTTCCTATCTTGGCATTTGTCTTTAATCTGGTTGTATTAATTAGCTTGGTGTTTGACGAAGGAACTAAATTGACTATTTATATCGGTGTGCCAGTAGCCATTGCATTTCATTTAATCTATATTTTATTTTTGCAAAAACGCGGAAAGAAAGATGTGGAATCTTCAGACCAAGAGGATTATGAAAATGTGCCTTTAGTAAATAAAAGTTGAAACACAAAAGTGAACATAATCAAAAAATAAATCAAAAATAAAGGAAAATGATTCACTTTTGTATTAATAGATAATAAAAATGCATTTTGTTTTAACTGGGGTACCGCCACATCCCCATCAAGCTAAGTTGAATTGTTATCACCATAATGGAAAAAAACGCTATTCTTTTTGTAGAATATACAGAAAGGATGGCGTTTTCTATGGCTTTTTCTATTTCAGAAGAAATGAATCTCTTTTCTCAAGAACTACAAAACTACTTGTCTCCAATCGTTCTCCAACAGTTAGCCAAAAAAATTGGATTTGTAAAACGATCGAGCAAATACCAAGCACAAGAATTGGTTGCCTTATGTGTATGGCTTAGTCAACAAGTAGCAAGTACGCCACTCACACAATTGTGTAGCCGTCTCGAAGCATCTACAGGTGTCCTTATGAGTCCTGAAGGGCTTAACCAACGATTTAATGCTTCAACCGTGCAGTTTCTTCAACAAATTTTAGCAAACCTTTTAACTCAAAGAATACATTCAACAGAAGAAATACTTCACCCATACTCCACGACTTTTCACCGTATTCGAATACTAGAGAGGCGATTATCGAATGAAACTTGAAGTGAAAAAACGAGAGATTTTTATGATTGGTTTAAATGAGTATTCTAATGTAGAAATAAGTGGTGGGAAAAATGCAAGATCGTCTACTGGATACATACATTACATCGTCACTGAGAAATTTACTTATATCGGATTCCATTGGACATTTCTTCTAAATTAGTCCAATTTAATATACGAATAGAATTTTTGTCTCTTTCAATAATTTTCTTTTGGGAAAGAGAATGAATAACTCGATTTAGATGGCGATATGTAGTGCCAAGTAAATCAGCAACCTCTTTAATATTGGAAGTCTTTAGCTCTATTCCAAAGTTATTATCAGGTTCAGGTGATATTGTGGACATAAGGTAACTCGCAAATTTGTTTTCCACAGATGCTAATAAATTTACACGAGAAGCTGTTGTACAAGTTTGAAGCTTATAGCTTACATGTTCTAAAAGTATATGCAAAAACTTTGGGTTATCCATTTCATGTTGTTTTATATAATCAAAATGTAGTCCAATGAACAAGCATTCATTAACTGCTTTAACTTGTGATTGGACGGGAACGTCACGAATTAATTCAATATCACCAATAATGGAAAACGGTTGAACAAATCTTAGTAAAAGTGATTTTCCAGTTTCAACACTTGAGGTTATTTTCACTTTCCCTTCCACTAAAAATAATAGTGATTCCAGTTCAATTCCTTCAAGTAAAATAATTTCATCTGGTCCATATTGCTGCAATGTAAATGGGATTTGCTTTTCTTGGTCAAACATTTTTTCTATATGATATTCTCGTAATTTTGATTCAAGTAGCTTCAAGTCCTGAATAAACTTCATATAAAACTCCTTTTGAGACATATGTCCTTTTCATTATAAGATAAACTGATATGATAAGAACAATAAAAAATTGTAGGAGTGGCATAGAATGAAATTTGTGTTCGATTTAGATGGGACAATTTGCTTTAAAGGTCAGCCTATTTCTGAAAAACTACTAGTATCATTAGAAAAGCTAATATCACAAGGGCATGAGGTCATTTTTGCTTCAGCTAGGCCAATACGTGATTTACTCCCCGTCTTACACGAGCGTTTTCATCAATACCCAATCGTTGGTGGAAATGGATCAATGGTTGCAATTAAAGGAAAAATCATATCAACGATTAGTTTTGATGAAGAAACGCTTGCAAATATTGTTCAATTACTTAGAACTTATAACGCTTCTTATTTAATAGATGGTGATTGGGATTATGCCTATACAGGGCCAGCTACACATCCAATTTTGAATAACCTTGATCCACAAGGACGTGCTAAAAACGTAAAATTGGATAAATTAGAGTCAATCGTGAAAATTTTAGTGCTTACTTCAGATAATATGGAAGAAATTGAAGAACGGCTTAGCAATATGAATGTTGTGGTTCACTCTCACGGAAATGAGGGAATTTTAGACATAAGTCCAAACGGGGTAGATAAGTGGAGTGGCTTGCAACAATTGGGTATAGAAGAGAGAGAATATATAGCATTCGGTAATGATGCTAATGATATTACGATGTTTCAACATGCGATGTATTCAGTTATGGTTGGTGAAAATTTACAACTAACCCCATTTTCATCTGAACAAGTGTCATTAAGTGAGGATATAGAAAAACTTCTAGTGAAAAGACTTAGTGAATTAGGAGATTTAAACTCAATAAAAAAGTTGGTAAACATATAAGAAGTAACCTATCTAGAGAAGTTTATTTGCTTTGGAAATGACATGAATGATCTCCCATTATTTCAAAAAGCTCACTATTCAGTGGTAATCGGTGAATATGAACCTCTTCTTATGATAGCGAAGGATCAAATTTTAAGTGATGAAAAAGTCGAACAAAATATTATATCTAATCTACAAGAGCTTAGTACAATATTTGTTTAAAAGGATAATTATTAATTTTACTTTTCTTCTAAACATCAATTAAGTATGATCAATTTTAATATATTATTATGAGAGGTGGAGGGAAGTTTTGAATCAATTCCTAAAGAAAAGACATTCAGCCTTAAGAGATGCCGAAAGGAAGGCTGAAGAGCTATTCAGAGTGGTTGATGAAAAAGGTATATTACGTGATGGTGTAACTGAAAAACAAATCAATAGAGAAATTTATGAATTGGCCTTTCGAATGTTCGGAATTAAGAAATATTGGCATAAACGCATTGTGCGAGCTGGAAGGAACACATTATTTCCTTATAGAGAAAATCCACCAGATTTAACCGTGTCGGAGGAAGATATTATATTTCTTGACTTTGGTCCCATCTTTGAAGACTGGGAAGCTGATTTCGGCCGGACATACGTTCTTGGAGAAGATCCAGTCAAAATAAAGCTTCGTAATGACATTAAACAAGCTTGGGAAGAGGGAAAAGCCTTCTTTCAATCCAGGCCTAATATTACAGGTAGTGAACTCTTCGCATTTGTTTGTGATCTTGCAAAAAAGTATGGATGGGAATATGGAGGTCCGCACGCCGGTCATCTTATTGGTGAGTTCCCTCACGAACGAGTTCAAGGAGAAGAAGTTGAGAACTATATTCATCCTGATAATGAAGTTCCCATGGGAGAACCTGATAGAAACGGTCAACCACGAGATTGGATTCTAGAGATACATTTTATTGATCGAGACCTAGAAATAGGCGGTTTCTATGAACAGTTATTAACAGTTGAATAGATGGGGATAGTAGGGTCTGGAGACCACTCTAAGATTAAAAGACGATTTCTGTAACAAAATGTTCAATTTTGTTACAGGGATCTGTTAGTTTTGTGAAATCTATTCTCATGTTGAAGAAATTCGTCCAATTGTAATGTTTTGATTTTATTTTAGTGAACCACATTGCACCATTATCACCTTCAGGTCGATCACGTTTCGTACCTGTTAAAGATATCAATACGTTCAAATTATTGATACATATATAGCACTTCAAGGGTTATTTAAAGTTAGGAAAATTTTATCTTTGCTTATTCAAGAAAAGATCGCGATTCTTTAATAAGAATCGCTTTACTTAATGAACTCCCTCAGTATGATAGCTATAGCTCTAACCTGCCCCGATAGTTGCATAAAGAAGAGCTGCCTTAAAGACAGCTCCGATCTTAAGCTAATGCATCTGTTAGTTGAAGAAAAGAAATCTGACGTATTTTAAAACAAGATCTTGAACCAATAAAAATATCAACCAGCCACATACTCCTAAACCAATGGATATAAATAATTGAACGGAGTTTTGTAAGGCTATATAAACGATCACTAACAAAACAGCAGTAGCAGGAAATCCCCAAAGTACCCCTAATGCAAACTTGCTTAATGTTGCTGTTTGTTCCCCTTGGACATACAGCCATATAATGCTAAGTAAACTAACTAAAGGAAGAGCAGCTATTATTCCTCCATATGAAGGAAATCTTCTTGAAATCTCCGTAACAACACCAATAACGATTGCTGAAGCAATAATTTTCGTTATCACATACATTGTTTTGCTCGCTCACTTAAGATTTTTAGGGCTTGTTCTACTAAATTCTTTTCATTGTCATCTAGTTGATTCAACACTTGTTCTAATTTTTCTTCATCTAGACTCGTATTTCTATGTAAAACTTCTTTACCAAAATCCGTTAGACAAAGAATTACTTTTCTTTCATCAAGAGGATCTCTCCCCTTTATTAAATAGTTCTTTTCAATCATTCTTTTAACGTGTTCCGAGGCAGTATTATGAGAAACTTGTATGTATGAAGCAATCTCATTTACTCCTATCTGTTCCTGTTTATCTACAAGTTGAAGAATACGGACCACTTGATGAGAGATCTTTTCTTTATGGAGATAATGTAAATGAAAATAAATATCCGTCCAATATTGGTTTAATAGTGAAACTTTACTGTTCACAAATACCACTCCTTTATATCGTTAATTACGATTATATCGTATTGTAAGATATAAAATAAAGAGTTTGTTTTTGGACTTACAAATTGTGATATCTTATTATGCTAGTCGAGTAGAAGGGAGCCTTTCTACTCGACTAGTTAAAGAAAAATGATAAAATGAAGGCAATTACAAGGTTATAAAAGGAGATTTAATAATGGATATTAGGAAACTCAATAAAGAAGAAAAACTTCCAATGGAATTGTTGTTATTGGCTGACCCTTCGAAAGATATAGTTGAGGAATATGTCAATAGGGGAGAATGTTTTGTAGCTGAAAGTGAACACCAAATTGTTGGAGTTTATGTACTACTTCCAACAAGACCTGAGACAGTGGAGTTGGTGAATGTTGCAGTTGTAGAAGAGCAACACGGTAGAGGACTAGGGAAACAGTTAGTAATGGATGCAATACAAGTAGCCAAGGCAAAAGGCTACAAAACAATTGAAATTGGTACTGGGAATTCAGGTATAGGACAATTGGCTCTTTACCAAAAATGTGGCTTCAGAATTATTGGTGTAGATATGGACTTTTTTATTAAGCATTATCCAGAAGAAATTTTTGAGAACGGGATACAGTGCAGGGATATGATTCGTTTATCTCAAGATTTATAGTCTAAAAAAGAGTGAACCTTGTTGAACTAACGGGTGCGTTAGTTGCATAAGATATGAGATCCTTGAAGATCCTAAGCGAAGGAAATTCGGGGCTTTATTTTTTCATAAAATGTATTATCATAGTTTTTCGCGTTTTGCGGTCTGGACCATAATTAGAGTGTTCAAAATAGTTATCATTCCCCAGAAATAGGAATCAAAATTGAAGAAGCCGACCAATAAAGGTCGGCTTTTTTCATACTATTTTTAGCAGCAGCCTCCACCAACAAAGCTAGCTCCAACAATGATTAAGAGTATAAACAAAACGACTATAAAGGCGAAACCTCCACCAAATCCAATACCGTCCATACTGAAACCTCTCCTTATTTGTTTTTAAGGAGGAACTTAATTAAATGGGTTATATTACCTTATGCTCTAATTAGGAAAATGACACAATAGTCGGGTGGGTTAGTTCTATAAGAAGAAGTAAAAAAAGTCGATTCCTTAACGTAGAGGAGATCGACATTTTCAGGTTGGAACTCTCTTAGCGTATAAAATTTCAGAAATGGGCGGTATAGCATTGTTGCTACCGTTCGAAAAAGTAGACTTTTACGAACGGGTTATTTTTTTGTAAAATCACCTACTTATAACGTCCGTTAAAGTGTTAAAATACTTTACGGACGTTCTTTGTTTTGTTGATACTTTTACGAACGTTTTTGATAGAATAAGAGAGAGTAAGTGGAAAAAGTAGTAAAAAATGGGTGTTTGTAAATTCGGATACATAAGAGTTAGTAGCAAAGACCAAAATGAAGGCCGACAACTTCAGGCGATCGTTACGATGAGACTCTCGCCCGTTTTTCTGTAGGAGGGCAAACAGGCGAAACAGGACATTTGATAGCTCTTGGGTGCTTTTTTGTATCGATTGAAAAAGTAATAAAAAATAATCTTTGATGATATAAATGGCTTTAAATTCGCTGAGTTCTCGTTTTTTCTTGGTGAGGAGTAGCTGCCGCATTTGAAACATGGTAGAAGAACAAAGGAGGTTGGCAATTAGTTGACCATAGAGATGACATTCTAAGCGCTTTTTTTTTGTTCTCTTTACAATGATCGATTTCAAAGAAGAAACCACAAATAATCCTCTTGAAGCGTTTCATAGGATTAGATACAGTCGTATTGATAAGGATCTTAATTTGAGTCTCTCCTCTTTCGTATATTAGGGCGAATGATTAATCATGATATCGGAATTTACCACATAGATTACAGAACAACTAATAAAATCCGTTTGTGAAAGAATGTACTAAAACTAACGGATCAGGTTTGATGAAGAAGATACTACCGTGGTTTGGCTTTCCTAAATCCTTTTGCATCATATTCTGCCGTTCGCGATAGAATTCGATGATGTTTCTCTCTAGCATCGTGAACTCCTCTTTTCAACTCTCTCAATGGAATTCATATTTTCTTATTTGACTAAAGAAAACCCCAATTTATAAAAATGCATTTAAGTCTTTTTTACTAAATTTCGCATGGAGAATGCTTTTTTTAGAGTATTTAAAAGAAAAATAGGTAGAAAGCACTGTTAAATAACCCCAATAGCAATCCAATAGAAAGGCAATTAATATTATTATATGAATCTTTTAAATTTTTAGAAAGGGGTATTTTTTCGGGAATCTTCTATTTAACAAAGAAAGTAGGGAACATATGAAAATTCATTCATTCATTAAACGAACAGCGGCGATTACGCTGTCAGCTGGCTTGTTGCTATCATCAGCAAACACGCCTTTCATTCCTTATGCAAATGCTGCGAACATAAAGGCAGAAGACGTCTTAGCTTTGTTGACAAGTGAACAACGAAAAGCGTTAAATCAACTTGAAATGACAGATAATGTCGGATTGCAAGGATTTAAAATGGAAGAGTTAAAAAAGGATAAAGAAATCTCGGTCATTGTCCAGTTTAAATCAAAGCCGGGAAAAGTTGCAGTCTTGGATTCGAATGTAAAAGGAAAGGAGCTTTCTAAAAAACAAGCGGATGATCAAGTAGAAAAGGAACATGCTCAGTTTAATAAAGACATTCAATCGATTCTTCCATCTACTAATCTTAGAAGCAAGAAAACAGGTCATAAAATCACTTCTACCTTTAAGACCGTTTATAACGGGGTAGCTATGAAGCTGCCAGCTAATCAGGTAGAGCAGCTTTTACAATCCGAAGTCGTAAAAGCAGTATATAAAAATGTGGAATTTAAGGTCGATCCGATCGCCATGGGAGAGAAATCAGCCCCTGGTACATCCGTTGAAAGTATTCCATATTTAAAAATTGACCAGCTGCACAATGAAGGTATTACAGGAAAAGGAATCAAAGTTGGGGTTCTTGATACAGGGATTGATTACAACCACCCTGATTTGAAAGATGCCTATAAGGGCGGTTACGATTTAGTTGATCAAGATAATGATCCAATGGAGGCAACGTACAAGGATTGGCAAGTGTCGGGGCAACCAGAATTTAGCTGGTCCGGTTCTTCCTATTATACTTCCCATGGAACACATGTCGCAGGTACCATTGCTGGACAAGGAACGAATGCAGAGGTTTCTGTGAAAGGTGTGGCTCCTGATGTGGATTTATATGCGTATCGTGTTCTTGGACCATATGGCTCAGGATCATCTGAAGGGGTCATTGCAGGTATAGAAAAAGCTGTAAGCGATGGCATGGATGTTATCAACCTTTCCCTCGGATCGGACATCAATGATCCTTATGATCCAACCAGTACTGCCATTAACTATGCTGTCCTTAATGATGTAACAGCGGTTGTAGCAGCTGGAAATGCAGGATCAGATGATTATACATTAGGTTCACCTGGCTCAGCAGCACTTGCTTTAACAGTCGGGGCGAGTGATGTGCCGATGGCGGTTTCTACTTTCAGTGGGAAAATCGGAAATAAAGATTCGATCGAACTTGTTAGTTTGGCACGCCACTATTCAGACCAATTAAAGGAATGGGAAGGGAAATCCTATGAGGTAGTGGATGTCGGCTTAGGAAATGGCTCTGATTATTCCGGCAAGGATGTAAAAGGGAAAATTGCACTTGTGGAACGTGGAGAATTCGCCTTAGCGGAAAAGGTCAGCAATGCGAAACAAAATGGAGCAGCCGCCGTTCTTCTTTATAACAATGTGGAAGGGCAGATTAATGCAAATCTTGGTGAGTCCGTTAACTTTGTGCCTGCATTTTCTTTAACAAAAGAAGCGGGAGAAAGCATTAAAGCACAGATTCAAGCAGGTGAAGCGAATTTTACTTTCTCCAAATACGCGGATAAACAGACAGAAGGTGACCACTTAGCGGACTTTAGCTCAAGAGGCCCGGCAAGAGAAACATACGATATGAAGCCAGAAGTGACGGCACCGGGAGTAAGTGTTCTTTCAACAGTCCCTTCTTATATGGTGGACGCTGAACATCAAGAAAACTATCAATATGCATATTCCAGATATTCTGGAACATCTATGGCTACTCCTCATACAGCAGGGATTGCAGCACTCATGCTTCAAGCGAATCCGCAATTTGAGCCGGAAGATATTAAATCCGTTCTAATGAATACGGCAGATCCATTAAACGGAGACTATAGTGTATTTGAAGTTGGAGCAGGAAGAGTCGATCCATACCAAGCAGTGTATAGTGGAACAACCTTCAAAATTAACGATAAAACATTTGTTCCAGGTGCTGAGGAATTAGTCAAGGTAAAAGAATTGACGGGCGGACTTAGCTTTGACGTTCACTATGCAGATAAAAAACTAAATCTAAAAAAATCAATCACTATTGAAAACCATGATAAAGTAAACAAAACTTTCAGTGTATCTGTAAATGAATCGAATGGTTCAAACAGCTTGAAGGAAAATGGAGTGGAGCTGGATATCCCAAGCAAAATTTCTGTAAAAAGTGAAGACTTCAAAAAAGTAACACCACGTTTGCTTATTCCTAAGAAAGCAAAGGATGGAATTTACGAAGGCTATATTACATTAACAAACAATGCGAATTCATCAGAGCAGTATCGGATTCCTTTCAGCTTCCGAACAATGGAAGATGGGTTTAATAAGGTTGAGGTACTAAATCCTGCCTTTTCCCCAAGACATTTAAACCAAGTAGCATGGGATCCTATGCTGACTCCATTTGTATTTGCTGATTTTAACCTTCGTGCACCAATGGAAAAAATGGATGTCGTTCTTCAAGATGGCAAAACAGGAAAGGACCTCGGGTTGGTCGGAACAATAAATTTAGATAACGCTTATGACAATGTAGATTATGGATTATTGGCATTTAATGGAGCTTATTATGAGTTTACAGGAAACTCAAAACAGCCCATTTCGGAAGAAGCAAGTGATGTGCAACCGGGACATTACAAGTTGAAATTCATTGGTACAGGTACTTCCGGGAAGGTTACAACTGAAACGCAGCATCTGTTCATCGATCTCGATGCACCGAGCTTCAAAAGTTCACTTGATGGAAAATCTCCATTTATTGAATATAAGCCAGGTCAAGAAACATATCCATTCGAAATTCAAATCACAGATCCAACCGTTGACGAACTAAAGAAATTGGGCGTAAATATCGATCAATCATCGAACTCGATGGTGTATTACTGGGGTCAAGGGGGTTTCCCTTCTACGCCAATTCCAATGGATAAAGAAGGAAAGTTTGTCGAAGAAATTGCCATGGATGAATCCATCCCAGCACTTCAATTCCGCATGAATGGACATGATATGGCAGGAAACAAACCAGCTACAAAGCAATATTACTTTGTAAAAGAAGGTACACCTGTCGCGTATGCTATTGGCGAAAAGTATGAGGTGAAAACAGGCGATACGGTAAAAGCAACGCTATCATTAGATAACCTTAACGCAGTGTCAAAGGCAGAATGGAACTTTAATGGTGACGGAGGCTTTGACAGAGGTTTAGATAGCGTAGAGTTAGTTGATGCCAAGCTTCACAGCGAATTCTCGGACAAAGCCTCTTTAACGATTAAAGACAAGGTCGTTACGGTCCAATTTAATGACGAGAGTAAAGCATTAGACCATGCAAAAGTCGTTGAGGTTACCTTAAAGGTTCAGGATGATCAATATACCCTTGGAGCAGCCATTAATCCGATTGTGAGCGTAACGGATGCTAATAATCAGACAAGCAGTGTGTTAAAATCTGGTTATAGTTGGAAGGTTAACCCTCAATTCTCAATGGCTAGCGGTTATGTCACTCCGCAAGGATTTAAAAAAGAAGATAGTACTGTTACAGAGAAAAGGGATTGGAGCAAGGTTGGCGGTACAGTGAAAATCTTTGATTCAGAAGGAACTGAGTTCGATGCGACATCAACGGTAGAAGATAATGGACAATATGTATTCAACAAGCTGCCGTTAAGCACAAATGCCTTTACGATTGAAATGAAAGTGCCAGGCCACTTTGTTACGAAAGAAAAACTAAATTCTGGTATTGGTTTTGAGCACAATGGTGAGTTATACGGTCAAAATCGCTGGATACCTGCCCTTAATATTACAGCAGGTGATGTTAACCAAGACAATGTCATTGATGTTCTAGATGCGATTGAAATTCAAAATGCTTGGAAAACAAAGAAGCGTGCAGCGGATATCACCTTTGATGGAATAGTTGATGCCAAAGATATGAAATATGTTCAAACAAACTATCTCAAGCAAAATGAGCATGTTGAGGATGCCCCAAAACCAAAGAAGAAGTATAAAAGTAAGACATTAGAATCAATTTTAGTTGAGTTGGGAATACAGCCATAAATATTAAAAAACACGATGAAAGCTTAGCTTCATCGTGTTTTAACTTTTAAAGAAAGTATAAAATTTTTCTAAAAGTATTTTTAAAAAAAGAGAGTATTCCAATAAGGTTGCGTTATTTGGATAATCTTCAGAATAAAATATTGAGGTAGATTGGGAATTCGTAAAAAAGGGAAACAAGAGTGAATATTGAAAGAGCTAATAAATAGAGGGAAGGTATTAAAGTAGTCTTGCGCTTTTCTTAATTTTACTAGAATATATAGATTATATATTCATTTTTTTTCTATATATACTAGATAAAATTTCAACCTAGAGGTGAAGCTATGATTGAGGGGAAACTTATCAAGTTTTATCGTGAAAAAGCGGGGGTGACTCAGGGGCAGCTTTGTGGAGGAATTTGTTCAGCTACACATCTTAGTAAGATAGAACGAGGGATAACAGATTACTCAGGGGAAATTACTCACTTATTATCCCAAAGATTGAATATCTGTCTTGATGATGAATTTGTGCGGTATCATAATCTTCAACAGAAACTAAAGTTATGGCACGACACGTTCGTTATGCAACAAAGTAAAGAATCAGAAATTTTAAAAGATGAAATCGAAAAAGAAACACTGATTCAATTGCCAGATTTTCAAGTTTTCTATCAATTACTCTCTGCAAGGTATTATTTATCTAATTATCAATTAGAAACAGCATTATTAATTATTCAAAACCTGCAAAAAAATGAATCATCTTTTTCTCCGCAAGACCGCAATATGTTAAAGCATGTTCTAGGTATGTATTATTTTCACAACGGACAGTATCGAGATTGTATTCAAATTTTAACCTCGATTGATCAAAGTCAATATAATCAATTTGAATATTATTACCATTTGGCACTAGCCTATCACCTTATTCATTCTAATATGATATCGTATTATTATGCAGAGAAAGTTCTTGACTATTTTCAAAAAACGTTAAATGTCATCCGAATAATTGATACAGAGACGATCATGTTATTACAATTAAATTCAAAGGAGCTTCATGATTTTGAAGAGACGAAAGAACGTTACGAACAATTAATACGTACCTGTGATACCATTAATGAAATAGACCGTAAATCAAAGCTCCTTAATAATCTTGCATTTGAACTTTACAGAAGAAAAAAATACAAAGAAGCATCCGAACTATACAAAGAAGCCATGGCACTAATTGATGAAAAGGTTCCTCATTATTTAACTGCATTAGATGGTTATATTAATACTTGTTATAAAGGAAAACTACTTTCAAACGAGATTTTATTGGAATTAGCACATAAAGGCCTAAGAATAGCAAAATCGACAAAATCGTATAACTGGATTTTTTTTGAATTACACTTTTATCAGCTTAATCATGAAGAAGACGATTACTATCATTTTATTGAGACTACAGCCCTTCCTTTTTTTAAAAATATGGGCTTCACCATGTTAATTGAACACTACGAAAAAAAACTCTTCCACTTCTATAACCGAATTGGTGCCGTTCAAAAAGCATTGGACCTTGCCAACTCTTACATACAAGGCAGAAAGAGCTACTATGATCAAGAATAAGTCTTAATAAAAAAAGATATTCTATGCAGATGTTAATGCTGCATAGCCTACTTTTCCGAGAACATATAGCCAGGCTCAAGCAAGAGTTAAGCAACAAGTACAAACTAAAGAGAAAATAAACAAAATTCTTCAAGAAAAACGTATGGAAGAAATTGTTGTAACTATAAGGTTAAATGAAAAATTTCTAGCAAAATCATATATTCCTAACACTCTTTTTAAGCACGCGAGATTTGAAAATACCGGAACAAGACGGTGGGAATTTTACCGAGAAGAGGAAGAAGAAAAGCATTATAGCAAAATGCATTTCGTTAAAATGAATTTGGATAGCTTGGAAACTTTGAAGAAATCTTAAACAAGGAAGAGGCTCGACTGACAGACAGCTTCAAAAATGATATTAGAAAGGTCGAGGATATTTCTTTACTTGCTGGTAGCGAATTAATTCGGGGTTTGATGAAAAGTGGCAAGAAGGAACAGTGGAATTTGTCCTACACCCCTTTGGTGACGATCATGAGAATATGCTTGAAAAATTTAAAAATATTCTTTTGAAAAATAATATCAATGGTGACTCAATGAGGGTAAAGACCTACTTAAACGGTCCGACATTTGTTAGTGTTTACTTAAACAGACGAGCGTTAATAGACGTATCTGATTTTAACCCGTTACGAACAGTTCATCCATTGAGAGTTGATTTTTTCCCGGAGTTAAGGAGTTTAAAAGAGCAATCCTTTAATGTTGAAACCTCCAGTCGGGCAAAATATTTCACAAATAAGAGTAGGAATTTTTGACGGAGGGATTGATACAACCCATCCTCTATTAGTTAACTACGCAAAAGAGAATAAATCAGTAAAATCCAATCCAATTAGGCAGGGGGTTGACCATGGAACTGCTGTAGCCGGTGTGGTATTGTATGGTGATTTAAACCAATATGAGGCGAACTCCCAACTAACTATCAATACCTTTAAATTTGTATCCACACTAAGTGGAGTGGACTTATTGAAGCAATCTTTTTAGCATTATCAGGGTTGTTGTATTACTTCCTATAATCCGGATAATTTGAAATAGGCATGCAAAATTACTTTGCTTTTCTTCAATATCAGCTAATAGAAGATTTGTTGAATAATTCCCAATCTCTCAGTGATATAAATGAGAGATTGGGATTTTTAATACTGACCGGAGAACTTGCTTAGGTGATTTTTTGTACATCAACAAAATAAGTTCAAGGTGAACAAACGTCATAGTTTGTTAATTTATCAATTCCAAGTTGACTATTTTAAAAAATAGAAGTATGATAATGAAGTCGCTTAATTAATGGGCGATTTTATGAAACTGAAATTCTTCGCAGAAGTTGACAACTATTCTTAGCTATGTTAAGATGAATAAGTCGAAACAAACCGACAACGAAATTGCTCTTTGAAAACTGAACAAAACAAAGCGCCAACGTTAATTTTTTAAGTGAGCACACACTATCAAAAAGCAAAATGAGCAAGTCAAACATTTCTTCGGAGAGTTTGATCCTGGCTCAGGACGAACGCTGGCGGCGTGCCTAATACATGCAAGTCGAGCGAATCGATGGGAGCTTGCTCCCTGAGATTAGCGGCGGACGGGTGAGTAACACGTGGGCAACCTGCCTATAAGACTGGGATAACTTCGGGAAACCGGAGCTAATACCGGATACGTTCTTTTCTCGCATGAGAGAAGATGGAAAGACGGTTTCGGCTGTCACTTATAGATGGGCCCGCGGCGCATTAGCTAGTTGGTGAGGTAATGGCTCACCAAGGCGACGATGCGTAGCCGACCTGAGAGGGTGATCGGCCACACTGGGACTGAGACACGGCCCAGACTCCTACGGGAGGCAGCAGTAGGGAATCTTCCGCAATGGACGAAAGTCTGACGGAGCAACGCCGCGTGAACGAAGAAGGCCTTCGGGTCGTAAAGTTCTGTTGTTAGGGAAGAACAAGTACCAGAGTAACTGCTGGTACCTTGACGGTACCTAACCAGAAAGCCACGGCTAACTACGTGCCAGCAGCCGCGGTAATACGTAGGTGGCAAGCGTTGTCCGGAATTATTGGGCGTAAAGCGCGCGCAGGTGGTTCYTTAAGTCTGATGTGAAAGCCCACGGCTCAACCGTGGAGGGTCATTGGAAACTGGGGAACTTGAGTGCAGAAGAGGAAAGTGGAATTCCAAGTGTAGCGGTGAAATGCGTAGAGATTTGGAGGAACACCAGTGGCGAAGGCGACTTTCTGGTCTGTAACTGACACTGAGGCGCGAAAGCGTGGGGAGCAAACAGGATTAGATACCCTGGTAGTCCACGCCGTAAACGATGAGTGCTAAGTGTTAGAGGGTTTCCGCCCTTTAGTGCTGCAGCTAACGCATTAAGCACTCCGCCTGGGGAGTACGGCCGCAAGGCTGAAACTCAAAGGAATTGACGGGGGCCCGCACAAGCGGTGGAGCATGTGGTTTAATTCGAAGCAACGCGAAGAACCTTACCAGGTCTTGACATCCTCTGACAACCCTAGAGATAGGGCGTTCCCCTTCGGGGGACAGAGTGACAGGTGGTGCATGGTTGTCGTCAGCTCGTGTCGTGAGATGTTGGGTTAAGTCCCGCAACGAGCGCAACCCTTGATCTTAGTTGCCAGCATTCAGTTGGGCACTCTAAGGTGACTGCCGGTGACAAACCGGAGGAAGGTGGGGATGACGTCAAATCATCATGCCCCTTATGACCTGGGCTACACACGTGCTACAATGGATGGTACAAAGGGCTGCAAACCTGCGAAGGTAAGCGAATCCCATAAAGCCATTCTCAGTTCGGATTGTAGGCTGCAACTCGCCTACATGAAGCCGGAATCGCTAGTAATCGCGGATCAGCATGCCGCGGTGAATACGTTCCCGGGCCTTGTACACACCGCCCGTCACACCACGAGAGTTTGTAACACCCGAAGTCGGTGAGGTAACCTTTATGGAGCCAGCCGCCTAAGGTGGGACAGATGATTGGGGTGAAGTCGTAACAAGGTAGCCGTATCGGAAGGTGCGGCTGGATCACCTCCTTTCTAAGGATAAATACGAGAGCGCTTTTGTTTTGTTCAGTTTTGAATGAGTAATTCATTCAGATWCGAAAGATCTCATCACGTWGTGATGGAATTYTTTCTTCTTTGTTCCTTGAAAACTAGATAATAGATAGAAGGCAATTAATTTTTTCAAAGCATCAGTAAGATCTTTTTTAACGGTTAAGTTAGAAAGGGCGCACGGTGGATGCCTTGGCACTAGGAGCCGATGAAGGACGGGACTAACACCGATATGCTTCGGGGAGCTGTAAGTAAGCTTTGATCCGGAGATTTCCGAATGGGGAAACCCACTGTTCGTAATGGAACAGTATCTTTACCTGAATACATAGGGTACTGAAGGCAGACCCGGGGAACTGAAACATCTAAGTACCCGGAGGAAGAGAAAGCAAATGCGATTTCCTGAGTAGCGGCGAGCGAAACGGAATTAGCCCAAACCAAGAGGCTTGCCTCTTGGGGTTGTAGGACACTCAACATGGAGTTACAAAGGAACGGGGTAAATGAAGTGATCTGGAAAGGTCCGTCAAAGAAGGTAAAAACCCTGTAGTTGAAACTTCGTTCCCTCCTGAGTGGATCCTGAGTACGGCGGGACACGAGAAATCCCGTCGGAAGCAGGGAGGACCATCTCCCAAGGCTAAATACTACCTAGTGACCGATAGTGAACCAGTACCGTGAGGGAAAGGTGAAAAGCACCCCGGAAGGGGAGTGAAATAGATCCTGAAACCGTGTGCCTACAAGTAGTCAAAGCCCGTTAATGGGTAATGGCGTGCCTTTTGTAGAATGAACCGGCGAGTTACGATTTCATGCGAGGTTAAGTTGATAAGACGGAGCCGCAGCGAAAGCGAGTCTGAATAGGGCGAATGAGTATGAGGTCGTAGACCCGAAACCAGGTGATCTACCCATGTCCAGGGTGAAGTTCAGGTAACACTGAATGGAGGCCCGAACCCACGCACGTTGAAAAGTGCGGGGATGAGGTGTGGGTAGCGGAGAAATTCCAATCGAACCTGGAGATAGCTGGTTCTCTCCGAAATAGCTTTAGGGCTAGCCTCAAGATGAGAGTATTGGAGGTAGAGCACTGATTGGACTAGGGGCCCCCAACGGGTTACCGAATTCAGTCAAACTCCGAATGCCAAATACTTATTCTTGGGAGTCAGACTGCGAGTGATAAGATCCGTAGTCGAAAGGGAAACAGCCCAGACCACCAGCTAAGGTCCCAAAGTATACGTTAAGTGGAAAAGGATGTGGAGTTGCTTAGACAACCAGGATGTTGGCTCAGAAGCAGCCATCATTTAAAGAGTGCGTAATAGCTCACTGGTCGAGTGACTCCGCGCCGAAAATGTACCGGGGCTAAACGTATCACCGAAGCTGTGGATTGACACCGTATGGTGTCGATGGTAGGAGAGCGTTCTAAGGGCGTTGAAGTCAGACCGGAAGGACTGGTGGAGCGCTTAGAAGTGAGAATGCCGGTATGAGTAGCGAAAGAAGGGTGAGAATCCCTTCCACCGAATGCCTAAGGTTTCCTGAGGAAGGCTCGTCCGCTCAGGGTTAGTCGGGACCTAAGCCGAGGCCGAAAGGCGTAGGCGATGGACAACAGGTTGATATTCCTGTACCACCTATACATCGTTTGAACGATGGGGGGACGCAGAAGGATAGGGTAAGCGCGCTGTTGGATATGCGCGTCCAAGCAGTTAGGCCGGAAACGAGGCAAATCCCGTTTCCATTAAGGCGGAGCTGTGATGGCGAGGGAAATATAGTACCGAAGTTCCTGATTCCACGCTGCCAAGAAAAGCCTCTAGTGAGATGTAAGGTGCCCGTACCGCAAACCGACACAGGTAGGCGAGGAGAGAATCCTAAGGTGTGCGAGAGAACTCTCGTTAAGGAACTCGGCAAAATGACCCCGTAACTTCGGGAGAAGGGGTGCTTTTTAGGGTGAATAGCCCRGAAAAGCCGCAGTGAATAGGCCCAGGCGACTGTTTAGCAAAAACACAGGTCTCTGCGAAGCCGCAAGGCGAAGTATAGGGGCTGACACCTGCCCGGTGCTGGAAGGTTAAGGGGAGAGGTTAGCGCAAGCGAAGCTTTGAACCGAAGCCCCAGTAAACGGCGGCCGTAACTATAACGGTCCTAAGGTAGCGAAATTCCTTGTCGGGTAAGTTCCGACCCGCACGAAAGGTGTAACGATCTGGGCACTGTCTCAACGAGAGACTCGGTGAAATTATAGTACCTGTGAAGATGCAGGTTACCCGCGACAGGACGGAAAGACCCCGTGGAGCTTTACTGCAGCCTGATATTGAATTTTGGTACAGCTTGTACAGGATAGGTAGGAGCCTGAGAAGCCGGAGCGCTAGCTTCGGTGGAGGCGTTGGTGGGATACTACCCTGGCTGTATTGAAATTCTAACCCGCGCCCCTTATCGGGGTGGGAGACAGTGTCAGGTGGGCAGTTTGACTGGGGCGGTCGCCTCCTAAAGAGTAACGGAGGCGCCCAAAGGTTCCCTCAGAATGGTTGGAAATCATTCGTAGAGTGTAAAGGCACAAGGGAGCTTGACTGCGAGACCTACAAGTCGAGCAGGGACGAAAGTCGGGCTTAGTGATCCGGTGGTTCCGCATGGAAGGGCCATCGCTCAACGGATAAAAGCTACCCCGGGGATAACAGGCTTATCTCCCCCAAGAGTCCACATCGACGGGGAGGTTTGGCACCTCGATGTCGGCTCATCGCATCCTGGGGCTGTAGTCGGTCCCAAGGGTTGGGCTGTTCGCCCATTAAAGCGGTACGCGAGCTGGGTTCAGAACGTCGTGAGACAGTTCGGTCCCTATCCGTCGCGGGCGCAGGAAATTTGAGAGGAGCTGTCCTTAGTACGAGAGGACCGGGATGGACGCACCGCTGGTGTACCAGTTGTCTTGCCAAAGGCATAGCTGGGTAGCTACGTGCGGACGGGATAAGTGCTGAAAGCATCTAAGCATGAAGCCCCCCTCRAGATGAGATTTCCCATAGCGCAAGCTAGTAAGATCCCTGAAAGATGATCAGGTTGATAGGTCAGAGGTGGAAGCGTGGCGACATGTGGAGCTGACTGATACTAATAGATCGAGGACTTAACCACGCTTTWAAAAAATSAAATACCTTCTTATTATCTAGTTTTGAAGGAATGAAAATTTCTTCTTGCATTTTATTAGGATTCATGTTATAATAATRWATGTCYTRATAAAAGGTTAAATGTTTGGTGRCGATAGCGAAGAGGTCACACCCGTTCCCATTCCGAACACGGCAGTTAAGCTCTTCAGCGCCGATGGTAGTTGGGGGTTTCCCCCTGTGAGAGTAGGACGTCGCCAAGCTATAACCTTTAATTGTATCCTTTTTTAAAAAAAGGACATACTAAATTTTATACAAGAAACATTTATACCGTCGCGGGGTGGAGCAGTCCGGTAGCTCGTCGGGCTCATAACCCGAAGGTCGCAGGTTCAAATCCTGTCCCCGCAATCATGAAAAAAACGAAACCTTGGTTTCGTTTTTTTGTTTTATCTGAATTTCGGATAATAATGTCCTTAACTTATTTGTTTCTTCTTTTGAAACAAGGTAAACTACATATAGAATGCTTTATTAGGGATATAATTATGGTCGTTAGCTTTTTTAAGTATTGTGTTTATGGTTCTCAAGATAAAACTAGAGAACATTCTCCTAATAGATGATAAAGGTGATTGATATATGCAACAATTTGAATGGATTTCTCAGAATGAGGAAGAAACAGCGCATTTTGCACAGGAATTAGCACAAAAGCTTTCAAGTGGTGATGTACTTGCTTTAGAAGGGGACTTGGGAGCAGGGAAAACGGCGTTCACAAAAGGTCTTGCTAAAGGTTTAGGTGTATCGAGAACTGTGAATAGCCCAACTTTTACGATAATAAAGGAATACGTTGGGAGATTACCCTTATACCATATGGATGTATATCGGGTAAGTGAATCAGAAGAAGATTTAGGTTTCGATGAATATTTTGATGGTGAAGGTGTGACCGTTGTGGAATGGGCTCATTTAATTAAAGACCAGCTTCCAAATGAAATCTTAACTATTTATATTTATCGTCTTAGTGATACAAGCCGCCGTCTTGTCTTAGAAGCCAAAGGCGAAAGGTATGTTACGTTATGTAAGGAGATTATTTGATGAAGGTTTTAGCTATAGATACATCGAACTTTACGTTAGGGATTGCTCTAATAAATGATACTCAAGTAATTGGCGAGTATACTACGAATTTAAAGAAAAATCATTCGGTTCGAGTGATGCCAGCAATTGAGACACTATTAAGGGATTGTGATACTAGTCCTAAGGAATTGACTAAAATTGTGGTCGCTCAAGGCCCTGGATCTTATACAGGGGTTAGGATTGGTGTGACAATTGCGAAAACATTGGCGTGGACGTTGAAAATTCCATTATCGGCTGTTTCTAGTCTAGAAGTTTTAGCTGCTAATGGACGTTATTTTAACGGGTTAGTTTCGCCCTTGTTTGATGCAAGAAGAGGCCAGATTTATACTGGATTATATGAAATAGAAAATAATGTGTTAAATACAGTCATGGAAGATTGCAATATTCTATCCTCTGAATGGGCAATTCGATTAAAGGAATTAAAGCGTCCTGTTTTATTTGTTGGTCAGGATGTAGAAATTCATCGGGAAGCGATTACGAAAGTGTTAGGGAATTTAGCAGTATTTTCTCCCGTACAGTTATTTAACTCCCGACCAAGCGAACTTGCATTTATTGGCCTAAACAAGACTGAAGTGGACATACACCAGTTTGTACCGAACTATATTCGTATGGCTGAAGCGGAAGCTAAGTGGCTCGAACAGCAGGGGAAATAAAATAATAGGAAAGCGACCGATTATTATGAGTAAAACATTGACGTTTCGAAAGATGAAAACGGAAGATATTGACCAAGTGTTAAACGTAGAAAAACAATCCTTTACTTTGCCTTGGAGCCGGGAAGCTTTTTTTAATGAATTAAATCATAATCAATATGCTGTTTACATGGTTATTGAAGATGAAGGGAAAATTGCTGGTTATTGCGGCGCGTGGATTGTCATTGATGAATCGCATATTACCAATATCGCTATTTTACCTGAATATCGAGGGCAAAAGCTGGGTGAAGCTCTGCTTAGAAAGATGATTGAAATCTCAATTAGCATGGGCGTTGTAAGGATGACGCTTGAAGTTCGTGTTAGTAATGCAGTGGCCATTTCACTTTATGAAAAACTAGGTTTTCAAAAGGGTGGAATTCGTAAAAATTATTATACAGATAATCAAGAAGATGCTTATGTTATGTGGGTGAATTTTTCATGAAAAAAGATCAACTTATATTAGGAATTGAAACCAGCTGTGACGAAACTGCTGCAGCTGTCATAAAAAATGGTACAGAGATATTGAGCAATGTCGTGGCTTCACAAATAGAAAGCCATAAGCGGTTTGGTGGTGTTGTACCTGAAATAGCGTCCCGACACCATGTAGAGCAAATTACAATCGTGCTTGAAGAGGCTTTGCTTCAGGCTGGTGTGACGTACGAAGATTTGGACGCTATTGCTGTTACAGAAGGTCCTGGGCTAGTAGGGGCATTGTTAATAGGTGTTAATGCTGCTAAAGCAGTGGCATTCGCTCATGGAATCCCACTTGTTGGAACGCACCATATCGCGGGCCATATATATGCAAATAGACTTGTTCAAGAAATTCAGTACCCAGCCCTCTCATTAGTCGTTTCAGGAGGCCATACGGAATTGGTGCTTTTAGAGGAGCCCGGTTCCTTTAAAGTAATAGGGGAGACGCGGGACGATGCAGCAGGAGAGGCATATGATAAAGTAGCTCGAACTTTAGGACTTCCTTATCCAGGCGGTCCTCATATCGATAGGCTTGCACAAGAGGGTTCACCATCTTTGAAACTGCCTCGGGCATGGCTGGATGGCAGCTATGACTTTTCTTTCAGTGGGTTGAAATCAGCTGTAATTAACACTTTGCATAATGCAGAACAACGTGGAGAAAAAATTGATCCTAAAGATTTGGCCGCAAGTTTCCAAGCAAGCGTCATAGAGGTACTTGTGACAAAAGCTGTAAAAGCTGCTAAGGAATATGATGTGAAACAGGTGTTACTTGCAGGTGGTGTTGCCGCTAATAAAGGCCTACGGAAAGCACTAACTGAAGCCTTTATGGATTTACCAATGGATATTTCTATTCCCCCATTATACCTTTGTACGGATAATGCAGCTATGATTGGTGCAGCTGCAAGTGTCATGTTCGAAAAAGGGAAGCGCTCTGGGTTAGATTTGAACGGAAACCCCGGATTAGATTTAGAAGTTTTCTAACGATAAAAAAGGCAGGATACCAAACTTCGGTATCCTGTCTTTTTTATCATATTTTTAAAAAAATAGAATATTCTGTGGATAACGTTTTTTATTATTCAAACCCGCTGTGTATAACCAGTTGTTATGTGGATAAGTGCATAAGTTTCTGTGGATATTGTGGATAAATTGATTGAGTAGCTATTGAGTAACAACTTGTTTGTGTATAAAAATGTGGATAACTTTGAGTGGATCTTTTCAAAACATCATGTAAAGACCGAGTTAAATAACTCGGTCCGAATGTTTATTCTTCTAATTCAGCCCATTCTTCAAGATGCTGATCTAAAGTTTCCTGTGCTTTATCAAGCTTCGTCTGAACTTCCATTACCTTTTCATGGTCTTGGAAGACGTTTGGGTCACAAAGGAGCTCATTATACTCGCTTATTTCAGTTTCGAGTAGCTCCATGGCTGCTTCGATTTCCTCGATACGGCGCTTTCGCTGGCGTTCTGCTTTTTTTGCTTCTTTATCAATTTTGTAGTTTGTCTTTTCAACGATTAGTTCTACAGTGTTTGATTTATTTTGTTGTTCGAGTGCTTCGATTTCTGCTTGCTCTTGTTTCTTCTCTACATAGTAATCATAATCGCCGAGAAACTCTTCATTGCCGTCTTTGGATAGCTCAATGACCTTTGTTGCAATTCGATTAATAAAATAACGGTCATGTGAGACGAAAAGAATGGTTCCTGGATAATCTATCAAAGCGTTTTCAAGCACTAATTTGCTGTCGAGATCTAAATGGTTCGTTGGTTCATCAAGAATTAAAAAATTCCCTTTTTCCATCATCATTTTGGCTAAAGCAAGCCGTGCCTTTTCACCACCGCTTAGTGTCGAAACGGTTTTCAATACATCATCTCCACTAAAAAGGAAATTACCAAGTACTGTGCGGATATCTTTTTCCGGTTTAAGGGGATAATCATCCCATAGTTCATTTAGTACGCGTTTATTAGAAATCAAATTGGCCTGTTCTTGATCGTAGTAGCTGACCTCGACGTTCGTTCCAAAACGGAAATCGCCAGAAATTGCAGGCAGCTTGGATATAATCGTTTTCAATAACGTCGATTTACCAACGCCATTTGGACCGACAAGGGCAATACTTTCTCCTTTTGTCATCCGAGAGTTAATATTATTAGATACTGTTTCCCCTTCATAACCAATAGCTAAGCTTTGAAGATGAAGTACCTCGTTTCCGCTTTGCTTTTCAATTTGGAAGGAAAAATTAGCAGATTTTTCGTCACCTTGTGGCCTGTCCAATACGTCCATCTTTTCGAGCTGCTTACGCCTGCTTTGCGCTCTTTTCGTGGTCGAAGCTCTTGTGATATTACGTTGAACAAAGTCACGCAGCTTTTCGATTTCACCTTGTTGTTTTTCGAATTGCTTCATGTCCCGTTCATAATCTTCCGCTTTTCCTTCTAAATAAGAACTGTAATTACCATAGTACTTTTTCATATTATTTCTTGAAATTTCATACACCTGGTTTACCACTTTATCTAGAAAATAGCGGTCATGGGAAACAATAAGTACAGCACCTTGGTAACTTTGTAAATATTGTTCAAGCCAGGAGAGAGTTTCGATATCCAGATGGTTTGTTGGCTCATCGAGAATCAATATATCGGGCTTCTTTAAAAGCAGCTTTCCTAATGCAAGCCGTGTTTTTTGGCCTCCACTCAACGTGGAAATGAGAGTGGAATAGTCAAAGTCACCAAACTGAAGACCATGTAATACGGAACGGATATCTGCTTCATATTGATAGCCCCCCTTTTCTTTAAAGGCTACCTGTAAAGTGTCATATTCATTTAACACCTTTTGGTAAAGTATTTCGTTATCAAAAGTGTCAGGTTTGGCCATTTCGGCCTCAAGTCGGCGCAGTTCTTTCTCTTGCTCTATCAGGTCTTTGAATACAGTCAGCATCTCATTCCAAATGGAAAGTTCAGATTCTAAACCTGTATCCTGTGCCATATAGCCAATAGTGACGCCTTTGGGTTTGATGATCTCACCGCCATCATGGGAAAGTTGTCCGGCTATGATTTTTAGTAGAGTTGATTTTCCAGCGCCGTTTCGGCCAACTAGGGCAATTCGATCTTTATTTTGAACTTCGAGCTTCATATTTGATAAAATAAGTTCAGCCCCGTAATATTTGGATAGTTGATTGATTTGTAATAAAATCATAAATTTTCACCTCAATTGATTATTGTTAGTGTAACGTATTATAGTAATTATCGGCAACAGCTGAGGTTTAGGCAAAAACAAGCTGTTACATAATGTGGAATAATAGTGTATGATTTAGGAGGGGTTATTAATGGGGGACTTAACGCATTTTAATGAACAAGGCAGAGCTAAAATGGTTGATGTGAGTGCGAAGCCTGAAACCATTCGGACGGCAACAGCTCAATCGAGTATCTTATTGAACGATGAAATATATGAAAAAATTACGAACCAGAAAATGAAAAAAGGTGATGTTCTGTCAGTTGCACAGGTTGCAGGCATCATGGCAAGCAAAAATACATCCAATATAATCCCGATGTGTCACCCTATTTCTCTACAAGGGGTCAATATAGCCTTTGATTGGGTAAAAGAAGAACAAGGTTATAGGCTTAAAATAGAAACAGAAGCCAAGACAAAAGGGAGTACAGGTGTTGAAATGGAAGCGTTAACAGCTGCATCTGTGACCGCTTTAACTGTCTACGATATGTGTAAGGCTATTGATAAAGGAATGGTAATCGGGCCTACATTTTTAGTGGAGAAAACAGGTGGGGTGTCTAGTAGCGATTACAAAAGACAGTTGAATCAAACAGATAAAGAAGAATAAGTTTGAAAAGCATGTGTGAAGGCGGGGAAGAACGATGAACCATGACCCAAAGATACCGCAGGCAACGGCCAAAAGGTTGCCCTTATATTATCGATTTTTAAAGAACTTACATTCCTCAGGTAAGCAAAGAGTATCCTCGGCAGAGCTTAGCGAAGCTGTAAAAGTTGATTCGGCTACAATTCGCCGTGATTTTTCCTACTTTGGCGCGCTTGGAAAAAAGGGCTACGGCTATAATGTGAATTATTTACTATCCTTCTTCAGAAAAACACTAGATCAAGATGAATTGACAAAAGTCGCTTTAATTGGAGTAGGGAATTTAGGGACCGCTTTTTTAAATTACAATTTTTTGAAAAATAATAATACAAAAATTGAAATGGCATTTGAAGTTTCTGAAGATAAGGTTGGAAAGCGAATTGCTGATGTACCAATCTATCATATGGACCAAATAGATACCCTTTTGCAGGAAAATAATATTACAGCAGCTATTTTGACAGTACCTGCCCAAGTGGCTCAAACGATAACCGATCGTTTAGTTAAAGCTGATATTAAAGGAATATTGAATTTCACTCCTGCTCGGCTGACTGTACCGCCGTCTATAAGAGTTCACCATATTGACCTGGCCGTAGAGCTTCAGTCTCTCATCTACTTTTTAAAGCATTATCCTGTGGTAGAAGAAGTTGCATTAGAGGAATAAAAAAACGCTGCGTCTTCGCAGCGTTTTTTATTTTTTCTTCTTATTGTTTGCGGATTTAATTTTAAAGTGCAGCATGATCATACGTAACCCTGACCCAAAGTCAAGAGTTGCAATAAGTACGAGTATGTAGGCAAAGATTCCCCATCCTGATGAATTGACAGTTTGGATTGCGATAGCCGTAAAAAGGGCTCCTAAGGCTGTATAGATGATACCGATAAATAGTGGTGATTGACGACGTTTCATAATAAACCTCCGATAAAGGCCTGTGCAGTATCTAGCATTTTCTCAATATCTTCTCTATATAACACTTGAAGGATGATAACAAGGGTATTCATTGCAATATGTGCCACCATCGACACAAGGATACGACCTGTTTGCGCATAAAGAAATGCAAAGGTGAAGCCCATTGCTGTATATAAAAGAAGATGTTCGAGTTCACCATGCGCCAAGCCGAAAATAACTGAGCTGATTAAAGCTGAAATAAAGAAATTAAAGCGTTTATTAAGTGACCCGAAAATGATTTTCCGGAAAAGGATTTCTTCCAAAATAGGTCCAATTACTGAAGTCACGAAAATGACCATTGGGACTTCGTATATGAGTGAAATAAGATTCTGCGTATTTTCAGATTCAGACTTCACCCCGAACATTTGTTCAATGCTTCCAGCTAAGCTTTGAGCAATAAGAGCCAGAAATACACCTGCTATCGCCCACAATATAGACGTAGGGATTGAAGCTTGATTACGTGTGTCTATTCTTTCCCTCATATCTTTTCTCATCAAAATTAAAATCAGTGTTAGAGCTGCGAGAAAGCTGAATACAATCCAGTATGCTGCCGCTTTAACTTTGAGTTCATCAGCAGGCATTTCGCTTAAAGATCCAATCAGCATGAAAATAGGCATCCCAACAATACTGGATAATTGCATGGCTATGTAAGTGATGATGACGAACCAATATTCTTTTTTCAAAAATGAAAACTCCTTTTATTTAGTCCGCCATTTCTCTTATAACGGTCCTGACATGGGGACAATCTCTAAACGTATACTCCAAAATGGTATCAAATAATGAGACAGAACTCCACTTAAACGTACGCATAAGAGAACATTTCATCTCCTTTGTTAAAAGAAACATTATCTTAAAGTAGTATACCCGGAATTTATCAGAAATTAATAAAAAATTTTCGATAAGATACTTGCAAAAAAGGCTCGGTTTATTTAATATTATAAATGTGTTAGCACTCGATGATGAAGAGTGCTAATAATCATAAAGCAAATTATCAAGAGAATATGAGGAGGTTGTTTCACTTGTTAAAACCATTAGGTGATCGCGTTATTATTGAACTAGTTCAATCTGAAGAAAAAACGGCAAGCGGTATTGTTCTTCCTGATACTGCAAAAGAAAAGCCACAAGAAGGTAAGGTCGTAGCAGTTGGTACAGGCCGTGTTCTTGAAAATGGCGAACGTGTTGCTTTAGAGGTTGCCCAAGGCGATCTAATTATCTTCTCAAAATATGCTGGTACTGAAGTGAAATACGAAGATACTGAATACTTAATTTTACGTGAAAGCGACATTTTAGCTGTTATTGGCTAATTATACATCATACTTAACTGAACGAAAATTTTCTTAAAATTTTAGGGAGGTACTTATAAATGGCTAAAGAAATTAAATTTAGTGAAGAAGCACGCCGCTCAATGCTTCGTGGTGTGGACGCACTTGCAGATGCAGTTAAAGTAACGCTTGGACCAAAAGGTCGTAACGTGGTTCTTGAGAAAAAATTCGGTTCACCGCTTATCACAAATGACGGTGTAACAATCGCTAAAGAAATCGAATTAGAAGATGCATTCGAAAACATGGGTGCGAAATTGGTTGCTGAAGTAGCAAGCAAAACAAACGACGTAGCTGGTGACGGTACAACTACTGCAACGGTTCTAGCGCAAGCAATGATCCGTGAAGGTCTTAAAAACGTAACAGCTGGTGCTAACCCAATGGGTATCCGTAAAGGAATTGAAAAAGCGGTTAATACTGCAATTGCAGAATTAAAAGCCATTTCTCAACCTGTTGAAAACAAAGAATCGATTGCACAAGTTGCTGCTATCTCTTCAGCTGATGAAGAAGTAGGACAACTGATTGCTGAAGCTATGGAACGTGTTGGTAACGACGGCGTCATTACAATCGAAGAGTCTAAAGGTTTCACAACTGAATTGGACGTTGTAGAAGGTATGCAGTTCGACCGTGGATATGCTTCCCCTTACATGGTTACAGATTCAGATAAAATGGAAGCTGTTTTAGACAATCCATATATCTTAATCACGGATAAAAAAGTAACGAATATCCAAGAAATCCTTCCTGTACTTGAGCAAGTTGTTCAACAAGGAAAACCACTATTATTGATTGCTGAAGATGTAGAAGGCGAAGCGCTTGCAACTCTTGTTGTGAACAAACTTCGTGGAACATTCAATGCAGTTGCGGTTAAAGCTCCTGGATTCGGTGATCGTCGTAAAGCAATGCTTGAAGACATCGCAGCTCTTACAGGCGGCGAAGTAATCACTGAAGAAATCGGACTTGACCTTAAATCTGCAACAATCGAATCTTTAGGACGTGCGTCTAAAGTGGTTGTTACAAAAGAAAACACAACTATCGTTGAAGGATCTGGAGATACAGCTCAAATTCAAGCTCGTGTAAACCAAATCCGTGTTCAATTAGAAGAAACAACTTCTGAATTCGACCGTGAAAAATTACAAGAACGCCTTGCTAAATTAGCTGGTGGTGTAGCAGTAATCAAAGTCGGTGCAGCTACTGAAACAGAATTAAAAGAACGTAAACTTCGTATTGAAGATGCATTGAACTCTACTCGTGCTGCTGTTGAAGAAGGTATCGTAGCCGGTGGTGGTACAGCTCTTCTAAACGTATACAATAAAGTGGCAGAAATTCAAGCGGAAGGCGACGTAGCAACAGGCGTGAAAATCGTTCTTCGTGCTATCGAAGAGCCTGTACGCCAAATCGCTCACAATGCTGGACTTGAAGGCTCTGTAATCGTAGAACGCCTTAAAGGTGAAGCAGTTGGAACTGGCTTCAATGCAGCTACTGGCGAATGGGTTAACATGATCGCATCTGGTATCGTGGATCCTACTAAAGTAACTCGTTCAGCTCTACAAAACGCTGGTTCTGTTGCTGCAATGTTCTTAACAACAGAAGCTGTTGTTGCTGACAAACCAGAACCTGCTGGCGCTGGTGGCATGGGCATGCCTGATATGGGTGGCATGGGCGGAATGGGCGGCATGATGTAATTTGATCTATAAAACCCTTATATATTAAGGGTTTGTAGGTAGAAACATCATTTTAGGTGCCGAAAAAGTGCCCGAACCAATCCGAAATTAAAATTAGAGGCTTCTCATTAGTTGAGCAAACTTTTGAGAAGCTTCTTTTTTTCGGTCTTTTGTAATGTGTAAATAAACTTGTGTAGTTGTTTCATCTTCTGTGTGACCAAGTCGATCCATAATTTGAAGTAATTCAACACCAGCTTCTGCTAACAAAGATGTATGGGTGTGTCTTAAGGAGTGAGGTGTTAATCGTTTGTTAATAGCTCGCGTTTTTGTTAACAAGCTTTCCATTCGATTTTCTATAGTCTTAATAAAATGTGGATAACCGAAATAAGGAGCATTTAATCTTCCAAAAACAAAATCTTTATCATAATACTCTTTGCCAACTTGTAGTTTGATTTCTTTTTGCTTCAATCTATGTTTATGGAGGGGATTAATAACTTCATCTTCCACATCAATCTTACGTATTGAACCGTTAGTCTTGGGAGGAAGCAATTTATAATCTTTGGTATTATTTCTTGGATTATAGTAGGTCTTTGTAATATTGATCGCATTTTCTTCAAAATCAATGTCTTTCCACTTAAGTGCTACTAATTCACTAGCTCTAAGGCCTGTCCAGGATAACGTTAAAAAAATTACATAGTCATCAATTTCACCCTGTGTTTTGGCTGTATCTAAGAATGTCTTTAACTCATATTTTTTAAAAATTCATCTTCGACTTTCTTATTTTCAATATCCTCAACTGTCTTTTTATCTTTCGGAATGAAAGCATACTCTGTTGGATCAGCTAATAATAGGTCTTGTTCCATTGCTCTTTTATATATCATCCTTGCTGTTCCGTGTATACCAGAAATGGTATTATGAGCAAGCTGTTCTTTCTTCTTCAAATCATTTAATGCATTTTGATACATTCTTTTAGTAATATCTTTGATCTTATATTTAGCAAAATAGCGATTTAAATGCCCAATTTCATGGTTTCTAACACGGATAGTACTAATCTTTACATCTGTTTCACTATAGACATCAAGCCAGTCTTCTGTCACTTCTTCAAAAGTTAAATTTGTATCTTCAAATTTTTTACCACTTGTTTTACGCTCGAATTCTTTAAGAGCATCTTTCTGTTTAATAAATCCTTTTTTAACAATTCACCGGCGGTTTCCTATTTGAGGATCTATTCCATTCTCCACTACGCACATCCATCTTTCGCCTTTTTTGGTTTGATATTTCCTTACATAAGCCATCTATACCATCTCCTTATAGTTATACAAGAATAAAAGGTTCTTTTCTTTCGTTAGGTAATAGTTGCAATACTTCCTCGATGTCAGGAAGCTGGATAGTATATTCAATTTGCTTTTTATATGGATGATCCAGATCGTGAACTTACTCCATATTATTATTATGAAAAGCTTGGAAATTCGTATGAAGAAATGAGTGAGATGCCGGGAAGTGGAGAAGGTGACCGATTAGGATTGGATATGAAAAAGCCAGATTATGAAGAAGTTAAGGGGAAAGAAACAAAGTTAGAAGAGTAGACACAATGTTGTCTACTCTTTTTTTTGTGTTTAGGCTGTTAGATAATAAAGCATTTAATTTAAAATCATAACACGTTTAAATATATAAAAATAAAGCATTGTTTAAATCTATGTGTTTATTTAACAATCGTTAGCAATAGGTAAGCGTTTGAAGTTATCTCCGGCTTTTCTCCTACTCCGCATGGAATATGGTAGTTTCCCATCGTTCCGTACTCCATCTAGTGATATGTACTAGTTTATAAGTTCCATGTTACTCATGGTATAAGATTGATTCCATTCCGCATTTTTCGCTGTACTTGTTAATCTTTTGAACCATTGTTGGAGTAATACCAAGCTACACCATATTAATGAGCTTAATCAATCAACGCAAAAAGCAAATGCCCACTTTTCAAAAAATTGAGTACATTCCGACCCAGGTGTTAACAATGAGAATTAGAAACATTATGAAAGCGAAAGAGATTCTTCTTCAAGGAGACTGAAAAAGGGAAACTTAAAAAAAGATATCCATGTTGAAGTTACTAAAAACGTTCCTGCGTCGATTTTGCTACGCCATGATACTAATAACTGGTATTGATATTTTTTTTTAATAATCTCTTATGTATACCCCTTTAGTAGCCAAACAAGTTTCTGTTAAAGGGGTATTTTATTCATTTTTAGACAATCAGTTATGCGAAAAATACTAAAAAGTTATCCGCTACAAAGTTTTTTTCCAGAACCTGAAAACCTGAATAAAGCAGTATATTAACTAAAACGCATTGCATTAAATAAAGTTACTGAATGTTTTGAATGACAGAATATTCTTGACGGTAATAAAAGTATAAATTATAATTTATTTACATCATGGAAGAAACTAAATTGATTTTAATCTATTATCAAGGATAATTAGCATTAATAGTGGTTTATTCCGTCGGAAAACAATAAAATTCTCATTTATTAATTACATGATGTTAGGAAGGTGAATATGAGAGTCAAAGATCAGCATTTTTTAAAAAAGCAGAATCAGAGTTTGGTTCTGGAATACATAATCCAAAATGGACCAATCTCCAGAGCCGAGATTGCCAAACATATGGCCATGAGTCCAACGTCAGCTTCCCGAATTGTTGCCTCATTACAAGGCGAGCAGCTCATTAAAGAGGTGTATTTGCATACAGACGAAGTAGGACGAAAAGCTACTTATTTTATGGCTAATGAGCATTCAGTTATATTTGTTGGGATTGAAATTGATGTAGGGGTTGTTCGGGTTGGCTTGATGAATCTGATAGGTGAGTTAATCATCGTACGTTCGTTCCAAACTGAAACAGATCATTATGATCATGTGGTTGAGTTTATCGGGCAGATGGTAAATGATTTGATTATTGAACAAAACATTGGTAAAGATCGTATTGCTGGTGTTTGTGTAGGACTGCCGGGACTAATAGACAATGAAAAAGGTACCGTGGGGTTCTCGGCCCAGTTTAACTGGAAGAATGTTCCTCTTAAACAAATACTGGAACAAAAATTAGACTGCGAGGTTTTTATTGATAACGAGTTAAAGTTAAAAGCTTTGGCCGAGTATGTGAGTGCGTCCCTTCCTTACAAGAACGTCGTGATGCTTGGATTTGGTAAAGGAGTTGGCTCGGCTCTTATCACAGATGGCGAGATATATCGCGGTACAAATAATATGTCGGGTGAGATCGGCCATATGACCCTAGATCCTTACGGTGCATATTGTCCATGCGGTAATTTTGGTTGTTTGCAAACATACATAGCCATCGACTTTTTACTTGATGAAGCATCAAAATCACGACCAATGGATAGTATAGACGAGTTGGTAGCGGCGTACAAGAAAAAAGAGAAGTGGGCCGTCAATATCCTGGAAAAGGCATCTACCTATGCGGGATTAGCGATCAAAAATGTTGTCTGTGCGTATAATCCGGATGCGGTTTTTTTGTCAGGCAGTTTAATAGAAGAATACCCGGAAATAGCAGAATTGGTAATAGAGAAACATTCAAACAGCACTTTGTTCCCAGAATCATATTCATATGAATTACATGTTACTCAAATGAAAGGGATTGGTGTTGTGAAAGGTGCAGCACTTAGTGTGCAACGGAAATTAATTAAAAATTTTAATTTTAAGGGTGGTTCTTAAATATGGAATATCCTGTCATTGCGGAGGAATTCAGAAATCATCAATTGGAAAATGTACATCAAGGTGTCATATGTATTGTCAATGAAAACAAAGAGGTAATTTATCAGAAAGGAGATAGTAACCAACCGATATTTTATAGATCTGCAATGAAACCAATTCAGGCAATCCCAGTTTTCACAACAGATATTATTAATAAATACAATCTCACCGATGAGGAAGCAGCATTATTCATGGCTTCTCAAAGAGGGGAGAAATACCATCAGGAAGCACTTATTCGTGTGAAAGAAAAACTGGATATTGTGGAAGATCATTTAGTTTGTGCAAGCAGTTATCCTTTAAATGAAGCACCAAAAATGGAATACATATTAGCAAAAAAACCAAAACGAAGATTGCTGCATAATTGTGCTGGAAAACATTTGGGATTCATGGGGTATACAAAGGTGAAAGGTCTGAGTCAAGAAGGATATGAGCGACCGGACAATCCTTTACAAAAAAAGGTATTGCATTATTTGTCAGAATTATCGGAAGTCCCAATTAACGAAATCAAACTGGGAACAGATGGTTGCGGAGTACCTGTTCATGCCGTTCCACTTAAGAATATGGCAATCTCTTATTTGAAATTTGTCAGACCTGAATTGATAGAGGATCAAGTAGCAAGAGATGCTGTTATTAATATCGGTGAGATCATGAATGCTCACCCCAACATTATTGCTTCACATGATTTTATATGCAGTGTTTTATTAAAAGATAGAAATATTATTGCAAAAGGGGGCGCTCAAGGGGTTTATTGTCTTGCATTAAGAGAGGAAAAGATAAGTATTGCATTGAAGGTCCTAAGCGGGACTGAATTGATTTGGCCATTATTAGTTGCAGAAATTCTTAAAAAGCTGAATTACCAAAATGAAGAAACGATTCATGCTTTGTTGCAATTAAAACCAGATACTATTTTGAATGATGATGGGGTCGTTGTCGGAAAAACAAAAATATACTTATAAAATGCATGAGTGCACCGTGTAGTTGCTGCGGAAATTGACAAAAACACTGCATAATATTTCAAAGTGCAGCATAAAGCGGTGTCAAAGATTGCGTGGGAGTATAGTGAATCTTTAAATTCGCAAGTCTTAAGCAAAACAAAACAAATAAAAATTCAAGTTATAAAGGAGAAAATATGAGAAAATTTTCCGTTTTAGTACTTATACTGACTCTTGCACTATTTAGTGCAGCGTGTAGCAGTAACAATGCAAGTTCAACTGATAAATCAGGAAAAACAAAGAGTGACAAGGAAATTACCATTGTGATCGACCAAAACTTTATAACGCTTGATCCGCACAATGCAGGGGATACGGTATCGATCTATGGAATCCGTTCCATGTACGAAGGTTTGGTTGGTTTTGATAAGGACATGAGTATTGTTCCTGCCTTGGCCGAGTCATACGAAATTAGTAAAGATGGATTAACATATACGTTTAAATTGCGTGAAGGTGTGACATTCCATGATGGAGAACCATTCAATGCTGATGCAGTAAAGGCCAACTACGATCGTATTATGGATGATGCAAATAATTTAAGTGCAAAACGCAGTTTGAAATTTGTTGATTCGATGGACATTATTGGTGATTATGAGGTTGCCTTTAAACTGAAAGAACCTTTTAGTGCCATGATTAATAAGTTCGGGATGGTACCGATGATTAGCCCGAAAGCCATCGAAGAAGGAACAAAATATATTGAAGCAAATCCTGTTGGAACAGGAACATTCAAATTTGTTGAATGGAAACAAGGTAAAACTCTTGAAGTTGAAAAATATGCAGATTACTGGGGCGGGGATCAAACAAATGTAGAAAAAGTGAAATTCAGTCCAGTTCCAGAAAATGGTTCACGTGTAGCGATGTTAAAAACAGGTGAAGCTGATTTTGTATACCCAATGCCACAGCAAAATGTAAAAGAATTTAAAAATAGTAAGGATGCAACGATTGAAGAAACACCATCCACAATTGTAAGATATGTATCCATAAACACATTTAAGGATCCATACAAGGATTTAAAGGTTCGTCAAGCAATGAACTTAGCTGTTGACAAAAAAGCCTATATTCAAGTTGTAAAAAATGGTTTTGGACATGTTCTTGATTCGACAATGGCTCCAGAAACACAATATTATGCAAAACAGAAATCATATGAATTTAACGTTAAAAAGGCAAAAGAACTGTTAAAAGAAGCTGGTTTTGAAAATGGATTTGAATCAGAGATTTGGGGTAATACAAGTTCCGAATCTGTTAAAGGTATGGAATTCATTAAGCAGCAATTAGCACAAATAGGCATTGACGTTACGATTAAGTCGATGGAGGAAGGAACTTTGTCAGACGAAATTTACACACCGGAAAAACCTGAGGATGCGAAGGTACAAATGTGGTATGTTAGCTGGTCACCTTCATCAGGTGATGCTGACGGTGCAACCCGTGGTCTATTCAGCAGTGAGTACTTCCCGCCAAATGGTGCAAACACTGCTTACTATGATAATGACAAAGTATCAAACTGGATTAAAGAAGCAAATGCTTCAGCAGATCCGAAAGAGCAAGAAAAAATCTATAATGATATTCAACGTACTGTTTATCAAGATGCACCTTGGATTTTCCTTGCTTCAGATGTTAACTTGGCAGGACACAGTAATAACCTAGAAGGTGTATATGTTGCACCGGATGGAGTTATCAATATTTCAAAAGCACAAATGAAATAGGAAATTTTTTAGGAATATACTGTCATTCAGTAATGATCAGATTCTCAATAACAACAACCAAAAAAAGGGCTTATGAAAGTAAGCCCTTTCTTCACTCATTGGAGGTGTGTTTCTATTGTGGCAATATATAGTAAAGCGTCTGGTTAGTCTTATCCCATTACTCCTTGTTGTTTCATTTATTGTCTTCATGTTTATTCACATTATACCTGGTGACCCGGCACGACTTTTAGCTGGGAAAGATGCAACTGCGGAAGAAGTGGAAATGGCAAGAGCAAGCTTGGGGTTGGATAAGCCGTTATATGAACAGTATTTTGTATATTTAAAAGACACGCTTACTGGTGATATGGGTTATTCGGTAAAATCAGGTGCGGCGGTTAGTGAATTGATTGGTGATCGGATTTTACCAACCTTGGGTCTAACCTTTTTAAGTATTATATGGGCACTTGTCGTTGGAATCTTAATTGGAGTCATTTCTGCTGTATTTCGAAATAAATGGCTGGATCACCTCGGAATGTTTATAGCTGTATCTGGTATTTCACTTCCAAACTTTTGGGTTGGCCTTGTTCTTATTCAATTATTTTCTGTACAACTCGGTATTTTTCCAACAGGAGGAGCAGAAGGCTGGAAAAGCTACATTATGCCTTCTTTCGCTTTAGGAGCGGGTATTATGGCAATGATTGCCAGGTTTACACGATCATCCCTTGTTGAGAGTATGAAACAGGATTATATCCGCATGGGGCGTGCAAAAGGATTGGGCAGCCGCCAGATTATTTTTGGACATGGCTTAAAGAACTCATTAATTCCGGTTGTAACAGTTGCCGGACTGCAGTTTGGCTTTTTACTCGGTGGTTCCGTTGTGGTTGAGACTGTATTCAGTTTTCCGGGACTTGGAACTTTATTGATTGACTCGATTCAATTTCGTGACTATCCGGTAGTTCAAGCTGAAATATTATTGTTCGCATTTCAGTTTATTGTAGTTAATATGATCATCGACATTGCGTACAGTTATTTGAATCCAAAAATTCGGTATGAGTAAGGAGGGAAAATGATGATGAGCAATCTTCAAACAGAAACAATTACAATGGAACAAATGAAAACTAATAAGGATAATCGCTTCCTTCAATTTTGGCGATTATTTCGTCGGAAAAAGCCTGCGGCCATATCTTTCTATTTTATTTTGTTCTTGTTTATTATGATGATCATCGGTCCATTTGTTACACCCTATGATGCGGCAGAACCTAATTATACAAGTGTTCTGGAGACACCTTCTGCAAGCCATTTGTTTGGAACGGATGAATATGGACGTGATATTTTAAGCAGAATCATCGCGGGAGCAAGAATCTCGCTTTCGGTCAGTTTTTGCGCAGTTACACTCGGTGCGATTGTTGGAAGTATTTTAGGATTGATCAGTGGATTTATTGGTAAAAGGGTAGATAAATTGATTATGCGTACTTGTGACGTACTTTTTGCTTTTCCTGAATTGATTTTGGCAATTGGGATCGTTGCTATTTTAGGACCTGGTTTAAAAAATGTTATTATTGCGGTTGCATTTTTCAGTGTTCCTTCTTTTGCAAGGATTGTTCGTGGGGCAACGTTGGAAGTGAAGGAAATGCTTTTCGTTGAAGCAGAAGAATCACTTGGTGCAAGCCGGTTGCGGATCATGTTAAAACATGTATTCCCGGAGACATTACCGACCATTATTGTTTATTATACGATGAATGTTGGGACAGCCATCTTGGCAGCAGCAAGTTTGAGCTTTTTAGGTTTGGGTGCGGAGCCTTCTTCACCTGACTGGGGGGCAATGTTAAGTGTTTCAAGAGATTATATTGGTACCGCCTTCCATATAGTATTTTTCCCTGGTTTAATTATTTTCTTAACCGTTTTGGCTTTTAATCTATTAGGTGATGGATTAAGAGAAATGCTCGATCCGAAAATGAAAGACTAGGAGGGTTTATATGCCGGATTTACTTGAAGTAAAAAATCTTAAAACAGGTTTTCATACTGAAAATGGATTCTTGCCAGTCGTACATGGTATCAGCTTTCATGTCAATCAAGGTGAAATTGTCGGATTAGTTGGTGAATCAGGCAGTGGAAAAAGTGTAACATCTTTATCGATCTTGCGTCTGTTCCATGATACACACGGCGAAATTGTTGATGGCGGAATTTTATATAAAGGGGAAAATATATTAACGTTTTCTGAGAAGAAAATGACGAAATACCGCGGAAAAGAATTGTCAATGATTTTCCAGGAGCCAATGACAGCACTTAATCCTGTATTGAAAATCGGCAAGCAAATGAGGGAAACCATTATTCTTCATTTGGGGATGTCAAAAAAAGAGGCACATCAGTATGCGATTGAAAAACTAAAATCAGTTGGGATCCCACGGGCGGAGCAAGTCATGGAAGACTATCCACATCAACTTTCTGGTGGAATGAGGCAAAGAGTTATTATTGCCATGCAAATCTCATGTAACCCTTCTTTACTTATTGCTGATGAGCCGACCACTGCGTTGGATGTAACGATTCAGGCGCAAATTTTGAAATTGATGGAAGAAATTCAAGAAAAAACGAATATGGGCATTTTACTTATTACACATGATCTCGGTGTTGTAGCCGAAATCTGTGATCGAGTCATTGTCATGTATGCCGGGAGAATAGTCGAGGAAGCAACTGCTGTTGAATTGTTTGAAAATCCGAAACATCCATATACAAAAGGGTTGATTGAATCGGCACCGAAAATTGGTTCTAAAAAAGATCGGCTGAATTCCATTACAGGAACAGTTCCAAACCCAAACAATATGCCGAAAGGGTGCAAGTTTGCTCCAAGATGTCCATCAGCCATGCCGATTTGTCATGAAAAAGAACCGGAGTTAATGGCAGATGGTGATCATACAATGAGATGCTGGTTATTTGATGAAGAGGTTGAAAAAAAGGGGGAAATGCAGTATGGGTGATGATATTTTAATAGAAGCAAAAAATATAAAGAAGTATTTCCCGATAAAGACAGGCTGGTTTGAAGAGAAAAAGTACGTTAAAGCGGTAAATGGAATCTCCTTCCATATTAAAAAAGGTGAAACATTGGGACTTGTTGGTGAATCGGGTTGTGGGAAATCAACGACTGGCCGATTGCTCAACGGGCTCATTCCAGTTGATTCTGGATCGATTATATTTAATGGAAAAGACTTGGCAAACGCAAGTAAGAATGAGTGGAAAAAATATCGGCAAAAAATGCAAATGGTTTTCCAGGATCCTTATGCTTCATTAAGTCCGCGGATGAAAATAAAGGATATTTTAAGAGAACCTTTGGATATCCATTTTAAGCACATGTCTTCAATGGAAAAAGATAAAAGGGTAGAAGATCTTCTGGATAAATGCGGTATCAGCAAATTCCATTTGAATAAATATCCGTATGAATTTAGTGGCGGGCAGCGTCAACGGATTGGAATTGCGCGTGCTTTGATTTTACAGCCAGATTTAATCATTGCCGACGAGCCTGTTTCAGCGCTCGATGTCTCAATCCAGTCGCAAGTATTAAATTTAATGAAAGATTTACAGGATGAATATAATTTGACCTATTTATTTATTTCCCATGATTTAAGTGTTGTGGAACATATTAGTGACCGGGTCGGTGTAATGTATTTTGGAAATTTGGTAGAAATAGCAACAAAAGAGGAAATATTCAACAACCCAAAACATGATTACACAAAAACACTATTGTCTTCCATCCCGCAAATGATTCCAAAAGCAAGACGAAAACAAATGAATTAGTATTGTGATTAACCGATAGATTTATAAGTTACCATGCAAGTAGAATCAGTTGGACACGATTTGGATCGGCTGGTTGCTTGTCATATATGATGCAAGTGAGGAGAACGAACATGCATATCAATATCGTACCGATTCATGAAGCTAATGATGACACAGTTTATTTCGAAGAGAAATCATGCACTGAATTTGGTAAAGTGCAGCTCATCCCAAAAGAAAAGGAATTGATTGTATACATTGGAATCCACAAAGATTCTCTCACATTGGAGGATGTCCGCTTTTTGGGTGGAATCTCCCGAAAAAGTCTAAAAAACATGAAAGATGCAACTGTTTCGGTAGAGTTTTCATTGATCATTGATCGGGCAGAGAATCCGGAACTTGGGCAAGTCATCAGCAGTTTTATGGAAGGCTGGTATTTGGCCGAATATCAATTTTCATCATATAAAAGGGTTGAGAAATTAAATCATTTAACAGTGAAATGGGAAGATGAAAGTTTAAGGGAATATGATCATGTAGCTCGTATCAGGGCAAATGCGGTCAATCTTGCCAGGGATTTATGTAATGAACCAGCAAATAAATTAACACCAACTGCATATGCTGAACGTTTAAAACAAGTTTTTAGTGGAACAGATGTATCCGTTAAAGTGATTGACGGAAATGATTTATCAAGTGAAGAATTTACCGGGATTCATACTGTTGCAAAAGGAAGTAGTGAACCTGCAAAACTTGTTGTCCTGACGTTGGCTCGTGATGTAAATCAAGAAAAAATCGCTTTAGTCGGAAAAGGAGTTACATTTGATTCAGGAGGAATAAATGTAAAGACCGGGAAAGATATTGGCGAAATGAAAATGGACATGGGTGGCTCGGCTGCGGTGGTAGGTGCGATGAAGCTGTTGGCTGACTCCAACGCAGCCGCAAATGTTGTTGCCATTTTGCCGCTTGTGGAAAACCTTGCTGACGGAAATGCATTTTTGCCATCAGATGTCATTCGCTATCGAAATGGTTTGCATGTAGAAGTAGGAAATACAGATGCTGAAGGACGTTTGATTCTAGCAGATGGATTGCTATATGCACAATTGCTCGAGGCAAAAACCATTGTTGATATTGCCACATTAACAGGAAGTATCGGAAGTGCACTTGGTTTAAAAGCTGCCGGTGTATTTAGTAATGCTGAATCGGACTTGTGGCATTATAAACAACTGGGTGATCAAACAGGTGACCATGTTTGGCCAATGCCGGTGTTTGATGATTATTTATATTATTTGAAAAGCGATTGTGCGGATGTAAATAATATGAGCAGTTCGCAGTTTGGCGGGGCCATTACGGCTGCTTTATTTTTAAAGCAATTTGTGGAGAACGGGATAAAGTGGGTTCATATCGATATGGCGAATACGGTCCGACCTTGGCGTGAACAGGGCTACTATGTAACCGGCGCATCTGGCTTTGGTGTAAGGTTGTTGTTTGAAATGGTTAGATCGGAATTGGATAAATCACAAATTTGACAATTAGAGGTTGCCTAAGAAAAACAATTATAAAATGAAGGTTTTTTATGGAGGGATAATAATGCAGTTGGATTGGCCAGAACATTATGGTGATCCGTCCTGGTTTATACATGATCGGTTCGGTATGTTTATTCATTGGGGCCTGTATTCTTTACGTGCCAAAGATGAGTGGATTATGACGCAAGAGAAAATTTCGAAAGAAGAATATGAACGATACTTGGAACAATTTGAGGCTGACCTTTTTGATCCAAAGAAATGGGTTCAACATGCTAAGCAAAGTGGCATGAAATATATTGTTTTAACAACGAAACACCACGAAGGGTTTGCCTTATGGGACAGTGMCTATACAGATTACAAAATTACAAACACACCTTACGGAAAAGACGTATTAAAGGAATTCGTGGAAGCATGCCGGGAAGAAGAGATGAAAATAGGATTCTACCATTCCGTCATTGATTGGCACCATGAACATTTTACTATTGACGGGTTGCATCCTGCTAGGGAAGATGAAGCCGTAAAACAAGAAAAAAGAGATATGAAGATTTATCAAAAATATTTGTATAACCAGGTGGAAGAGCTTGTAACCAAATATGGTAAAATTGATTACTTTTGGTTTGACTTCTCATATGGTGACCGAGACTGGGGCTGGTCAAAAGGGAAAGGGGCAGAGGACTGGCGTGCAGAAGAAATTGAAAAATTAATCCTGAAACATCAACCCCAAATTATGATCAATAACCGTCTCGGATTGAATCGTGGTGTGTATACGCCAGAGCAATATCAGCCGACAGGAATTTTAACAACATCCGAAAATAAAAAACGTGTATGGGAAGCTTGTCAAACACTTAACGATCGTTGGACATACAACCCAAATAATTTAAACAGGAAATCAGCGGAAATGATTATCAAATTACTGATTGATACTGTTTCAAAAGATGGCAATTTGCTGATGAATTTTGGCCCGACTGCAAGAGGAAATTTTGATGAGGCATCTACCAAAGTTCTTCAAGAGATTGGGGAATGGATGACCTATCACAAACAGTCCATTTATGGTGCCGGTCCATCCAAATTGGATCCACCTCAAGACTGTCGTTTGACGAAAAAAAAGGACCGACTGTTTATTCATTTATTCTCATGGCCATTTAGAACGATCCATTTAAAAGATTTCCCTTATGAAATTAACTATGCACGTTTTCTGCATGACTATTCAGAGGTTCCGGTAAAACGTTTTGATCCGGAAGATTTACTTCATCATGACCGACCAGTAATTGCCGAAAATGAGGTCGTTTTGGAGTTGCCTGTCATAAAGCCAGACCATGTAGTTCCTGTGATAGAAATCGGTTTAAAAAGATAAAACTCAAATAGCAGAAAAATAACTTCAGCCATCATCAAATCTGGAGTTATTTTTTAGCCTGAAATCATGATTAAACTGAAAATTGATGATCATTTACATATTTTAATTTGATATACAAGAACTTTTGACTGGACTTTGTGGCAGCTTCCTGTTTTACCAGCTAACTGACTATTATATTCTAAAGGATGAACAGCATGGAGCAAAAAATAATTGGAATTGACATTGGTGGAACTTATATCAAAATCGGAATCATAAATTTAAATGGAGAAATATTATCTAAATGGGAAATCGATACAAATAAACAAGATCAGGGAAAACATATTGTACATGAGATATGGACATCGATTCAAAATAAATTAACAGCCTCCGAGCTTGAACATTCGTTTCTTGGTATAGGAATTGGCGTTCCGGGGGTTGTTGATGAAACACAAGGGAAAGTTTTAGAGGCTGTTAATATAGGTTGGAAAAACTATGAATTAAAAAAATACCTCAAAGAGAAAACAGATCTCCCTATTCATGTAGAAAATGATGCGAATACTGCCGCACTTGGGGAATACTGGAGAGATACAGAGAAAAATGATGATATGATTGTTGTAACATTGGGAACAGGGGTAGGAAGCGGAATTATTACTGATGGAAAAATCCTGCGTGGTCATAAAGGTCTAGCTGGAGAAATTGGTCACTTTGTAGTGAACCCCAATGGACACCTGTGTAATTGTGATAGAAGAGGGTGTTTGGAAACCATCGCATCCGCAACGGGAATCGTGCGGGAAGCAATGAAAGTTGTGAACCAGGAACCAACCAGCAGACTGGCAATGCTCTATAAGAAAGACGGTCGTTTAACAGCAAAAGATGTTTTTGATTTAGCCAAAGATAGGGATGCACACAGTATACAGATCATCAATCAATTGAATGATGATTTAGGATTTGTTTTGGCTAATGTAGCGACAATTGTGAACCCTGCCAAGATCTTAATTGGTGGAGGTCTGTCAAAGGCCGGTGATGCTTTCTTAAAACGGATCAGGGCCTCTTTCTGGAAACACTCTTTTGAGTGGATTGGTGAAAATACGAAAATAGAATTTACCAGTTTAGGTAATAATGCTGGAATAATCGGGGCTGCTTATTTAATAAGGAAGGCAGTCTATCAGGAGGCTGTGAAATGATTATTGAGGTAATTGGGACACGTTTGAATGATGTGAAAGAAGCAGAATTATACGGTGCCAATCGGGTGGAGCTTTGTCAAAGTATGTCCGAGTCAGGCCTGACGCCGAGTTATGGTTTAATCAAGTCAGCGGTTGAATTGGTGGACATTCCTATTAATGTTATGGTTCGACCACATAGTGATTCATTTGTTTACGATGAAAATGACCTAAAAGTGATGAATGAAGATATTCGGATGATAAAAAAATTAGGGGCAAATGGTATTGTAATAGGACCCTTAACGAAAGAAGGCACAATTGATGAAGCGGCGCTAAAGATATTACTTGAAGAAGCGAATGGGTTGGAAGTTACTTTCCATCGTGCTTTTGATTTTGTGCAAGATCAACAAGTTGCACTTACCACCATTTTAAAATACGAACAAATTACGACAATATTAACAGCCGGAGGAAACGGAATAGCAACTGAATTCGTATCTAATTTAGTGGCACTTAATGATCGAACAAAAAATACTCATCTAACGATCATGCCAGGGAATGGTCTGCGTGTTAATGAATTAGAGGAATTTCATCAAGAAGTAAAACCAAGAGCTCTCCACTTTGGCGCAGGAGTGAGAATTGGTCATACTTTTGCAAATGGACTGTCGGAGGAGAAGTTAAGGCAGGTTCGGGTGTAGGGGGAATGTCACTTCCCGATAAAAGGTGAAAAAGTTGGCGTTGGATACAATGCAGCAACAAACGAATGGGTAAACATGGTTGAAGCAGGAATCGTTGACCCAACGAAAGTAACACGTTCTGCATTACAAAACGCTGCATCCGTAGCTGTAATTGTTCCTAACTACTGAAGTAGTTGTTGCTGAAAAACCAGAACCAGCTGGTGCTCCTGCAATGCCTGACATGGGCGGCATGGGTATGGGCATGGGAATGTAGGTTTAAGCCACATTAACCCTTCCAAAAATGAATGATTAAAAGCATAATTTTTCACTCTTGTGAGAAGTTGTTATGGAGATAACTTTTTACAGAACCAATAGCCACTTCACAGAATTTTCTGTGGGGTGGTTTTTTTGGTGTTAAAATTTGCATTTCAAGATTTTTTAGACGACAGACGCTTTAAAAATACAACTAAGGTAAACATACGCAATTATCAAATGCTTCTAGGTGAGTTCATCAATTATTGTACTGAGCATGAAGTATTAAATGTGGAAGATGTTAATTACAGCCATATCAAGCAGTATCTGCTGGAATGCCAAGAAAAGGGAAATTAAGCTGGCACCATCAACACCAAACTCATGAGAATCAGAGCACTTTTCAACTACATGGTGGAATGCGAGGTAGTCAAAAAGAATCCGGCACTAAAAGTCCGACGCCAAAAGGAAGATGTGAAAATTGATGGTTTCACTGACGAACAGATAAAACAAATGTTGAATTTTTACAGACGAATCCGAAGACGAGAAAAGCAGTATTTTGCTTACAGAGATTATATTATGATTGTGCTTATTTTGGGAACTGGGATTAGAAGGGGAGAATTAATCAATTTATTGATACCGATATTCGAAGATATACAGCTCCGAAAGGTTGTGGTAGGTGAAGAGGTTATTAAACTATATAGAAATTGAGTAGCAAAAAGTAATACGCCTCAAATGATAAGTAATTTTCCGAATGGATCTTTTATTGAAAGTGAAATCATCCAAATTCGAGCTAGAAAGATAGATAAAGATTACTAGACCCATTGTATATCCATATGTTTGAATTAAATTCCTAAATCTTGACCATATGTACGCATTAGTTCATCGATTAACTCTTTGTGATTGTCCGTTGCAGTTGAAGCAATTGTTACTTTTTCCACTTCCTTCCCTCCATTTCGATTAATTTCTTCTAATTAACTCCAATAGTCAACTTACTAAAATAGGGCTGCGGGCTTAGTAAATAATTAGGCTTAAGTTGGTTTGCCTAATAAATACCATTTTGTATGATTACTTTGTACTCTCAATAATCATTCAGGTCAAGTCTACTAAGAAATCAGCATGTATAGTTTTTCAAAGGTTATTGATTAAGATTTTCAACATCCATGCTTAGTGCTTGTTCTGGAAATGAAAAAGTTATAGAAATTAAAAAAGATTCATTAAGAGCATTATTAATTCAAAAGTATATGGAAAATATCACCTTGAAGAAATGAGCAAGATTGATAGAGACAAGGATAAAATAGAAAAAAATTATCTATGTAGAAGGAGGAAAAATATTGTTTTTAAAGATGGTAAAGAATGATTTTGTCAGGCAGAAAATTGTAACAATTTCAGTATTTGTATTTATCGCTATGGCAGTTCTTTTGGGAGCCAGTGCAATAAATAACATTGCCAATCTGATTCAGTCGATGTCGGACCTGCAGGAACGTGCAGTACCAGCTGACATTACGCAGATGCATTCCGGAGAATTTGATCAGGCAGAAATCGATAAATTTACAGAAGAACAGCGTGAGAATATAGCGATGCAGGAGACGATGGATCTTCTGACTTTGGATGGAAGTAATATTCATTTCGGCAATAATCAAACGATGGCTGGAACTGTACAGGATATTTCATTTGTTGTACAGAATAAAAAATTCGATTTTATAATGGATCTGGATAATAAAAAGCTGGATGTAACGAAAGGGGAAGTGGCGGTTCCCATCTATTTCATGCAACAATATGACTTAAAAATAGGTGATACGATAACGGTGAAAAGCGGAGAGTATGAGAATGAGTTTGTCATTTCAGATTATGCAAGAGATTATGAGATGAACTCTTCCCTTACTTCTTCGAAACGGTTTGTTATTAATCAGGCAGACTATAATGAAATGCTTTTAAAGCAGGCCGGGGAACTGGAATATCTGATTGAATTCAAACTGCATGAAAACGGGGATTCTCAAGGACTTCAGACTGCATATATCGAAGGAGGTCTTCCAGCAAACGGTCCTACAGTCGGAGGAAAGATATTTCTGATGTTTAATGCCATGTCAGATGCGGCAGTTGCAATGGTCATTATACTTATTAGTGTTCTGCTGATTATTATAGCTTCGCTCTGTATCAGACTTACGCTTCTGGCAACCATTGATGAAGATTTAAGAGAAATCGGTGTGATGAAAGCAATAGGAATATCAAAAAAAGATATAAAGAAGGTATATCTTAACAAATACAGAGTCATGTCAGTAGTAGCCGGTATAATAGGCTATCTGCTTTCCTTTGCCGTGGTAAATCTGTTTAACGGTAATATGAGACTTTACATATCTTCGGATTTATCAGGAAACTTAAAATATGTACTATCTCTTATAGCTCCATTATTGGTATATTTCATGATTGTGATGTATTGCAAGAAAGTACTGAAAAGAATCGATAAGATTTCTGCGGTAGTAGCCTTACGGAAAGATTCTATGGAGCGTGGAAAGAACCAAAAATACAGTTTTCCACTGCTTAAGAACAAATTCTTCAGCACCAATATTTATATGGGACTTAGGGATGTATGGAAACGATTCAAATTATACAGGCTACTGTTCTTTATTTTTATCGTATGTACGTTTATTGTAATACTTCCTATAAATATTTATAACACCATGAATTCACCGGAATTTTCTACATACATGGGAATAGGAAAGTCCGATATGAGAATCGATCTTCGAAGGACCGATAGTATTACAGAAGATTTTAAAAAGCTGCAGGAAGAGCTGAAAAATGATTTGGATATTGAAAAGTATGCTTCCTACATCACAAGTTCCTACCAGGTCAAAAATGCGGAAGATTCCTGGGACTATATGAATATTGAAACCGGAGATTTTTCCATATTTCCATTAAATTATCTGGAAGGAAGAGCACCGGAGGGTGAAGGAGAAATATCACTTTCCTTTGCCAATGCGTCAAAAGACGGTTTAAACAAGAACGTAGGAGATGAAGTAGCAGTAAACGTTGGCGGGGAAGAAAAGAATTTGAAAGTAACTGGTATTTATCAAGATATTACAAATGGCGGGAAAACAGCAAAGGCGCATACCAGTCTTGGAGTAAATGATGAGGCCGTTCTTTGGTATATTGTGTACATGGATGTGGCTCAAGGCGTTGATATTCGTGAGAAAATGGACTACTACCAGAATGCCTATGATTCTGCGCAGGTCAATGATATCAAAGAATATACACGGCAGACTCTTGGAAATATCATTGATCAGATGAGCACAGTTGTGATAGGCGCATTCGCCATTGCAGTAATCATAGCTGTATTGATCACGGCACTATTCCTTCGGATGCTATTATCAAAGGATATGTCTCAGATTGCAATCATGCGAAGTATGGGATTAACTTCTAAAAATATTAAACATCAATATATGGCAGGAACTATGATGGTACTAATATTGGGAATCATAGTTGGAGTGCTGGCTTCTAATTATTTAGGGGAGTTACTTGTAAGTATGGCAATGTCCACTATGGGAGCTGCAAAAATTGAATTTGTTCATGTTGTATGGCAGACTTGGCTGTTATGTCCGTTAGTGCTGATTGTAGTAGTCGGCTTTACGATATTTGTGTCCTGTAAGGTAGCCGTAAAAGATGATTTATCTGTCGTTTTAAGAAGTTAGAAGTACTGAAAAAAGGTTCGGGCAGGAAGTGTATCTGCTAAGGCAGAAGAAGTCTCCTGTGTGAAGACCCCTATGCAGATAAGAATGCAGATTCCTGAAAAAAAGCATTCCGGGGCGCCTCTGTGGAAATAGAATTTGATTTTAATATTTGGCATTGGAGGAATATAGATGAGCAATATATTAGAAGCAATAAGTATGAACAAAAAAGTAGAATTAGGAAAAGATAATGAGCTTCATATCTTAAAGGATGTAAACCTGGATATAGAAGAAGGTGAATTCGTATCGGTCATGGGGCCATCCGGAAGCGGGAAATCAACACTTCTGTATAATGTAAGCGGTATGGATAGAATTACTTCCGGCAGTGTGAAATTTAAAGACTGTGAAATTGGCACACTAAAAGAAGAAGAACTGGCGAAGATTCGACTGAATCACATGGGATTTATCTTTCAGGATATTAATCTATTAAAAAATCTGTCATTGATTGACAATGTTATGTTTCCTGCTCTTGTATCAAAAGATGCGGATAAAAATGCGGTGTATCAAAAAGCAAAAAAACTGATGGAAATGACAGGAATTGAAAAGCTTGCAGATAATACGATCACTCAAGGCTCTGGAGGCCAGCTGCAGAGAGTCGCCATCTGCAGAGCATTGATAAATGATCCGGATATCATTTTTGGAGACGAACCGACCGGAGCATTAGATTCCAAATCGTCAGCAGACATAATGTCTATTCTGGCAGAGATTAATAATGAAGGGACAACCATCATGCTCGTGACGCATGATGCAAAGGTGGCAGCAAAAACCGAAAGAATATTGTTTATGGTAGATGGAAATCTTGTTGCACAGAAGAAAATGAGTAAATACGATAACCAGCATGACGATATTAAGAAAAGAGAAGAAAGCATTATGAAATGGTTAGTAGAAAATGGATTCTAATTTTTCATTGGCATTCGCATAAAGTTCATATGGAAACTTTATTTGGTAAGTTCGAAAGGAAAAATGAAGAATGTTTGTAAGGAAAGACACGCTAACAATTTGTTAACACAATCAAGCGGAATATTTTGAGTGGTATCGAACCTATGCATATGGTTAAAAAAAATCAACCTCAACAACAGGCAAAGTCTGCCCAAAATGAGGTTGAATTCATTCATAAGTTGTTCGGAGTAGCTGCTTAATCCCAAAGTTAACAGGATATTACCATTCTATGTTTCTAATTCATTATTTTTGCACCAGAACCTTTAAAAACACCCAACAAAGTTTGACTTATCTTAACGAGAATCTAGTTAAATTCAATAAAAGAGCGCTTGCATTATTCATTATTTTGATTATAATACTTGTATACAAGTGTACTTGAACTCTATTAGAAGGTGAATTTATGGTCGAATCAAAGGAATTTCTTTATCCTGTAAAATGGCTTTCAAAAGCTTCAGCTGGTGATCGTGTAACATCCGAGCTTAGAATGCGTATTATTTCGGGGATGATTGAAAGCGGTGCCATCCTATCTGAAAATAAATTAGCTGCTGATTTCGGTGTAAGCCGCTCACCCATTCGTGAAGCGTTAAAAATACTAGCCTCTGAAAATATCATCCGATTAGAAAGAATGGGTGCGGTTGTCATTGGTTTAACAGAAAAAGAATATGCAGAAATTTATGATGTACGTTTACTCATCGAGACGTTTGTATTTGAACGGCTAGTAAGGATGGACACGAATGAATTAGTAATGGAACTTAGTAAAATACTAGAAATGATGAAGATTTCCATAAAATACCGAGATGCTGATGAGTTTTCCAATCAGGATGTCCTATTCCACGAAACAATTATTCGGTCGATCAATCATTCCTATATCCTGATGATCTGGGATAATTTAAAACCTGTGATGGAAAGTTTGATTCTTCTATCCATGCGCAGTCGTTTTAAAGAAAAGTATGAAGACTTTACACGGATCATAAATAATCATCAACTTTATATTGATGCGATTAGAACAAAAGATCGAGACCTCATGATTAAGTCGTTACATGAAAACTTTGATGATGTTCAAGAGAAAGTTGAAGACTTATGGATGGCCCAACAGATGCTTTCAAAAGGAGTCGAACAAGAAAATGACTAGCTATATGTTAGGTGTAGACATCGGTACAACAAGTACAAAAGCTGTATTATTTACGAAAAAAGGCGATGTCATTCAGCAAGAGAATATTGGTTATCCTCTTTACACACCGGATATGACAACAGCGGAACAAGACCCTGAAGAGATTTTCCAGGCCGTTTTGAAAGCCTTTTCAAATATTACGAAACAGCATTCAGATAAAAAGATATCATTTATTTCATTTAGCAGTGCGATGCATAGTGTTATAGCTATGGATGAAAATGACCAGCCGCTAACCCCTTGTATCACTTGGGCAGATAATCGCAGTGAAGCTTGGGCTCATAAAATAAAAGATGAATTAGATGGGCATGAAGTTTACAAACGAACCGGAACACCGATTCACCCGATGTCACCATTATCCAAAATCGCCTGGATTGTGAATGAGTGCCCAGAGATCGCAACCAATGTTAAAAAGTATATCGGGATTAAAGAATACATCTTTAAAAAGTTTTTTGATCAATATGTTGTCGATTATTCCCTTGCTTCATCCATGGGCATGATGAATCTCAAAAACTTGGATTGGGATGAGGAATCCCTAAGAATTGCTGGAATAACGCGTGATCAATTATCTGAACTCGTACCAACAACAAAGATCTTTAACAACTGTGACCCGGATTTAGCCAAACAGATCGGGATTGATTCACAAACCTCTTTTGTTATTGGGGCAAGTGATGGTGTCCTTTCAAATCTAGGTGTAAACGCTATCCGGAAAGGTGAAATCGCTGTCACGATTGGGACAAGCGGTGCGATTCGAACGATTATTGACGAGCCGAAAACAGATGAAAAAGGAAGAATCTTTTGCTATGCCTTAACGGAAAAGCATTGGGTGATTGGAGGGCCGGTAAATAATGGCGGGATGGTCCTTCGCTGGATTCGCGATGAATTTGCTTCTTCCGAGGTAGAAACAGCTAAAAGACTTGGAATCGACGCTTATGAAGTCTTAACCAAGATTGCCGAACGTGTAAGACCAGGCGCTGATGGATTGTTATTCCATCCATATCTTGCAGGTGAACGTGCACCATTATGGAATCCAGACGTACGGGGTTCATTTTTCGGATTAACACTCTCGCATAAGAAAGAACATATGATTCGAGCGGCTCTAGAAGGAGTCATTTACAATTTATATACAGTATTTTTAGCTTTAACCGAATGTATGGACGGTCCCGTGACCCGAATTCAAGCTACGGGAGGCTTCGCAAGGTCGTCTGTTTGGCGGCAAATGATGTCCGATATCTTCGAATCAGAAGTCGTGGTTCCAGAAAGCTACGAAAGTTCGTGCCTGGGTGCTTGTATATTAGGATTATATGCCACCGGGGAAATTGATTCCTTCGAAGTAGTTTCTGAAATGATAGGCAATACCCACAAGCACACACCGAAAGATGATTCTGTAAAAGAATATAGGCAACTACTGCCGATTTTTATTAACCTATCAAGGGTATTGGAAAACGAATATACACAGATTGCGAATTATCAAAGAAACTTAATAAATGCTACAAAGTAAAGACATGGAGGAATTACAATGCCATTAGTTATTGTCGCTTTAGGAATTGTCGCTTTATTAATTTTAATAATGGGCTTAAAATTAAACACCTTTATTTCCTTAATCATTGTATCGTTTGGAGTAGCTTTAGCACTTGGGATGCCACTTGAGGGAATTGTCAAAACCATTGAAGCTGGATTAGGCGGAACACTTGGTCACTTAGCGTTAATCTTTGGACTTGGAGCGATGTTGGGTAAGTTAATCGCAGATTCAGGCGGGGCGCAACGCATTGCCATGACCCTTGTTAAAAAATTCGGTGAAAAGAATATTCAATGGGCAGTCGTAGCAGCATCATTTATTATCGGTGTCGCATTATTTTTTGAAGTGGGATTAGTATTATTAATTCCAATCGTATTTGCGATTTCAAGAGAATTAAAAGTTTCGATATTGTATCTTGGTATTCCAATGGTTGCAGCATTATCCGTAACACACGGTTTCTTACCGCCGCACCCAGGACCAACCGTTATCGCTGGTGAATATGGTGCAGACATTGGTCAGGTTTTACTTTACGGCTTCATTATTGCGGTTCCAACCGTTATTTTAGCTGGACCAGTATTCACGAAGATAGCTAAAAAGCTCGTACCTGCATCATTTACGAAAACAGGCAGCATTGCCTCTTTAGGAGAACAAAAATCATTTAAACTTGAAGACACACCTGGATTTGGGATCAGTGTATTTACCGCTTTACTGCCCGTTATTTTAATGTCAATTGCTACAATTATTACTTTGATGCAAAAAACAATGGGCTTTGAAGACAATGGTTTACTAGCAGCTGTCCGTTTTATTGGCGAAGCCGGTACTTCCATGTTGCTTTCCTTATTATTTGCGGTTTATTCAATGGGATTAGCAAGAAAGATTCCAATGAAAGATATTATGGAATCGTGTACCTCAGCAATCTTACATATCGGAATGATGCTCTTAATCATAGGGGGCGGCGGAGCCTTCAAGCAAGTATTGATCGACGGCGGTGTAGGTGACTATGTAGCTGAATTATTCAAAGGAACATCATTATCACCAATTCTGCTTGCCTGGATCATCGCGGCAATCCTACGTATTTCCTTAGGATCTGCTACCGTTGCTGCCTTAACGACAGCTGGTTTAGTAATTCCGATGTTAGGTCAGACGGACGTTAACCTTGCTCTAGTAGTACTTGCTACAGGAGCGGGAAGTTTAATCGCTTCACACGTTAACGATGCTGGTTTCTGGATGTTTAAAGAGTATTTTGGTTTAAGCATGAAAGAAACATTTGCAACGTGGACCTTGCTTGAGACGATTATTTCAGTAGCTGGATTAGGATTTATTCTATTACTAAGCTTATTTGTATAGGCCTTCCCCGGCAGTAAATCCCCCACTTATGGTAGGGATTTACTGCCTATTATTTTTACATAAAAGGAGCATAAATAAATGTTTAATACAATTGGTGTCATTGGTTTAGGGGTAATGGGCAGTAATATAGCTTTAAATATGGCTAGTAAAGGGGAACAAGTAGCTGTCTATAACTACACAAGAGATTTAACGGATCAGCTTGTTGCTAAATTGGACAGTCAGTTGCTCCATCCGTATTACGAAATCCAGGACTTTGTTCAGTCACTAGAAACTCCAAGAAAGATTTTTCTAATGGTGACGGCGGGTAAGCCGATCGACTCGGTGATCAATTCATTACTTTCTCATCTTGAATCAGGCGATATTATCATGGACGGCGGTAACTCCCATTACGAAGATACTGAACGCAGATATGATGAATTGAAATCTAAAGGAATCAGTTATTTAGGAATTGGTATTTCTGGTGGAGAAGTCGGGGCGTTAAAAGGGCCTTCAATCATGCCAGGTGGAGATAAAGAAGCCTATGAAAAAGTAGCTCCGATTCTGACAAAAATCGCAGCCCAAGTAAATGATGACCCTTGCTGTACCTATATCGGTCCAAAAGGAGCAGGTCATTTTGTAAAAATGGTACATAACGGAATTGAGTATGCAGATATGCAATTAATCGCCGAAGCCTATACGTTTTTAAGAGAAAAGTTGCATTTAGAAGTTAATGAAATTGCTGAAATCTTTGAAACATGGAATCAAGGCGAACTGAAAAGTTATTTAATCGAAATCACAGCCGAAATTTTAAGGAAAAAAGATGAAGTAACGGGTTTACCCTTGATCGATGTGATTCTTGATAAGGCAGGACAAAAAGGCACGGGTAAATGGACCAGCATGCAAGCTATTAATAACGGAATACCAGCATCGATTATTACAGAGTCTTTGTTTGCACGTTACATTTCCGCTCTAAAAGAGGAACGGGTTAACGCAGAAAATATTCTAACAGGCCCTGAGAACGTTCAGCAAAAATTAGATGAAAATGAGTGGATTGACTATATTAGACAAGCATTATATATGGGAAAAGTTTGTGCGTACGCGCAAGGTTTTACTCAATATAAAATGACTTCTGAACTTTACGGTTGGGATTTGCCTTTAAAGGATATTGCACTGATTTTCCGCGGAGGTTGTATCATTCGTGCAGAATTTTTAAACGTCATTAGCGAAGCCTATCAAGAGCAGCCGAATCTGGCTAATTTATTAATCTCACCATATTTTGCTGAAAAGGTTACAGATTACCAGGTAGGATTGCGAAAGGTTGTCTGTGAAGGAATAAATTCTGGTATATCGTTTCCATGTTTAAGTGCTTCACTTACTTATTACGATAGTTATAGAACAGGCATCTCAAATGCAAACCTTTTGCAAGCACAACGTGATTATTTTGGTGCACATACCTATGAACGACGTGATTTAGCAGGAGTCTTTCATACAAACTGGCAGTGATAGAAAGTGACAAAAGAAACAGTCATTTTTCAATAACCGTTCATGAATTTGAGATGAAGAAATTTGATAAACTCTTAAAAAATCAGTAAAAAAGTATAATGATTTCTTAATTAATTTAAGCAGAAATATACATAGCCAATTCAATGACTTTGTATATTTCTGCTTTTCTTTACAACATAAAAACCTAATTTACTTATGATACGGTTCACCGAGCTTAATATTATACTTATCAATAAAACACAATCCAATCTTTTATCAACAATCTGGCCCTTAACATAAAGGGGTTCTGCCGACAAAACGCGGATAATATACGTTAAGACAATTTAAAAGCCTGTTTTTTTATCGGCTATAAATGACTTTACTTCCTTCAAATCAAGACCAGTAACTTCTCCATTCCCTATAACATGATCAAACCCACAAGCTGAAACATTCAACCCAAGTAATAAAACAAGACACCCATTAAGAACCCTTTGAAAGTTCTTTTATTAATCTCCTCTTAGTTTTATTATAATAATATTGCACCTTTCACAGTTTTGCTGGGAGATTCAAATTCATAGATTGCTATCAAGGTAGTTATGGCTAAACTTCTTGGGCAATTCATTGAAATGGGACTGATACATATGCCTCTTCAATTCGGTTTCGTATTTCTAGATTGGTATAGAGAAACGCCTAAGATAAACCTGATACCATCGCAACTCGGTTAAAGATAATTTTAGCTTTTGTTTTTATAAGACGTTGTAAAACCTGGGAAAATGCTTTGATATACTTTGAGATTGCATCTAAAAGAATCCTCCGTCGAATAAAGAGATTTAAACTTTGGGTCATGGGGATGAAGTTTAGTTTACTTACACTTTTTGTACTATATAGTCTACAACAAAAGACCATGACATTTACAACATTTGATGAGCAGGCAAATAAAGAATCTAATAGTATACTAGTATTGTGTCTTCCCATTTAGGGTAATGGCACAGCCGGTGATTGGCTAGTGGGTATTTTGCCATTTTGCCAGTGCCGGTTTTTTGTTAGATAATGAAAGATAATGATTCTTGAAAATAAAGGAAGGTGCCGTTTTTGAAAAAGATAGATTCTATCACTAGGAGGGAACAAATAGCGAGTTTTTATCTTTATTCTATTTCTTTTCTTGGTATGATTGCTGTTATCAATTCCATATTTAAAAGTGAAATGCCTTCTGAATTCATAATCGTTTTGTTGTTAGCTGTGTTTATGGGGATTATTGAGTATTTTCCTATCCGTATTGGAAGAGGAGGTATTACACTCAGTCTTACGCTTATTTATCCAATGAATTGGGAGTTTGGTATACATATAACGGTTGTTGCTTGTGTATGTGTGATGGTATTTACACATACCCTTCGCCGTTTACCAATACAAAGAACACTATTTAATTGCACCCAATTTGCTTTTAGTATCACTTTGGCAGAATGGTTTTCCAACGAATGTATTTCTTTTTTTATTACGGAGATGAACCTGCCAGTTTTATATGAAGAGTTAATAAGCTTGCTTTTATTTACCGTATTTTTTTGCCTTTTCAACACCCTTTTATATGATCTTTTAATGGTGATTCTGCCTCAGCAATATCCACTAGAACAGTGGTACAAGAAAAATATATTTTTATTTTTGAGCGCAAGTTTTTGTTTATGTTACGCCTCCCTTATGTATATCTTAGAACATCGATATCGAGGGGAGTTGGATGGAATTACCGTTCTGTTCTTCTTTTTCCCACTTGTAGCAATCTGCGCCATCAGCTCCTTCATGAGGCAAATACGGATTGAAAAAGAACGATTATATTCCCTTTTTACCATTACGACGGAGTTAAGTCACGGGCTGTCTGCCGGAAACTTAGATCAAATGAAACAATCACTTAAAGGATTCTTGGGAATACAAGCGTATGCTTTATGGGCAAAAGATGAGGGGGATTGGCAGCTTCTATTAAAGGATGGAAAAGTACATTCCAATATTTCAAGTTCTTCAGATATCCATCCGAATTTTGAAGAAATATCTGAAACCTTTGTTGTTACTGATTGGAAAACAGGTATGGCCCCGGGAGATGAAGTATTTGAAGATGTCATACGTTCCCTTGTCTACCTACCTCTTATAGTAAATCATGAATTGGTAGGGATGTTTGTTGCAGGTAAAAGCAGGAGGGCGAGTTTTATTACCGAAGATATACAGTCCTTATCTACGTTTGCCAATCAATTGGGCAGCTTGCTGAAAACACGGTCCCTCGTCGCCGAACAAGAAAAACGAATGATTCTAGAAGAAAGAAATCGGCTTGCCCGGGAAATTCACGATGGAATTGCACAAGTATTAGCCGGGGTCATATTTCAGCTGGAATCAGCTCTGAGGCAGTCCGCAGATCAATCAGGAAACATGGAGAAAATGGTAGACAAAAGTATAAAAAAATTACGGAAGAGTTTAGGTGAAGTTCGCTATTCTATCTATGCTTTAAAGCCATATCCTACCCAAAGGCTAGGGTTAAAACAAGCGATTGCAAATAAAATTCAATCGATAAAACAAGAAAATAATCTAGCGATTAAATATCATGAAAGGGGCCGTTCTCGAACACTCAGTTTTACAAAAGAACGGGCCATCTTCGATACTTTACAGGAAAGCTTGCAGAATATTGTAAAACATGCAAAAGCGGACGAAGTTGACATTCTTCTAAGCTATCAACGTGAACATGTGCTTTTAAAAGTGAAGGACAACGGGGTTGGCTTTTCCCTTTTTGAATCCATGATTAAAACAAAGCATGAGCCCCATTATGGCATTTTACATATGAATGAACAAGCTGAACAGCTGGGTGCTACCCTTCAGATTGATAGTTCCACAGGAAAAGGTACAGAAATTACATTGTTCATTCCAGATTCTGAAACAAGGGAGGAGTATCATGATTCAAATATTATTAGTAGATGATCATACGGTCTTGCGTGATGGAATTCGGAGTATATTGGATCTCGAATCAGATATCCGAGTCGTGGGAGAAGCCGTGTCCGGGGATGAGGTGTTGAAGAAAGTAGAGGAGTATCGACCTGATTGTATTTTGATGGACATCAATCTCCCTGGAAAGAATGGCATTGAGGTTACGTCCCTCGTGAAAAGTCAGTATCCGAATTGCCGCGTTCTTGTATTGACGATGTTTGAAGATAATGAATACTTAATGGAAGCACTTCGGGCTGGTGCAGATGGCTATTTATTGAAGGATTCGTCATCCGAACAAGTGGTAGCAGCGATTCGAATGGTGTCACAAGGGGATTCGGTTATTCATCCTCGCATGACCAAAAAGCTGATAACGTATCATCACCAGCAAACGAAATCAGAGCTAAACGAAAATATTCTGACTAAGCGTGAAAAAGAAATACTGTTTGAGTTGGCCAATGGTCTTAGTAACAAAGAAATCGCTGAAGCCTTATTTATCAGTGATAAGACCGTCAAAATTCACATCAATAAGATTTTCAAAAAGCTGAATGTGAAAAGCCGTTCACAGGCAGTCATTTACGCCGTTCGAAATCAACTTGTTCCATTTTCATAAATCATAATCACTTAAAAGGTTAAAAGAACTGTTCAGTACCCTTATTATTTTTCTTTAATAACAGATCTGGAATAGTTCTTTAGTTATATATCGATCTAGAACCAATAGATGAAAAATTACTTCTTATGATTAATTTTCAGAAAAGTAGAAATATGGGATGATATATTGAATCTTAGTTTACTAGATTTATGAATTCATCTTTAAATGAATTGTTTATGAAGAACAAATGTTTAGAGAGAAAATAGCAATTATATAGGATAAGGGGATGCGGTATGAAGAGGAAAAAAATCAGTAAGATTCTTACAGGAACGCTAGCTGTTGGCATGTTATTATCTCAAGGCGCTCCGTATAATGTATTGGCGAAAAGCCCGTTTGAGCTGAATCCAGTGGAAAATGCGGAAGAGATCTTAGCGAGCCTGTCTGCAGAACAAAGAAAGGCGTTAGAGCAATTGGATGCGAATCCAAACTTTACGATTTCTCCGGATATTAATGCGAATAGTCCGGAACTAGTCAAAGTCATTGTGGAATTTGAACAGGCGCCAGCCAAAATAGAAGTGATGAAACAAGCGGCGAAAGGAAAGAAACTATCTTCTGCTGATGCGAATGAGAAAGTGAAAAAAGCTCATAAAGATTTTAAACAGCATGTGCAATCATTGAAATCACAGAAAAACGTGACTAATTACAAAGTGGAAGATGTAAAGATCACAAGAGAGTATAAAAACGCCATCAACGGTGTAGCGATGACACTGCCTGGTGTGGCAGTTAAGGATTTGCTGCAATCTGGAGTAGTTAAACGTATTTTTAAAGATTACGAGGTAAAAGTGGAACCGCCGGTAAAAACGAAAGAAGCCATTGAGCCGAAAATGGCAGACAGTATTCCGCAAATTGGCGTGGACAAGCTGCATGCCGAGAACATTACCGGTAAGGGAATAAAAGTCGGTGTTCTTGATACAGGTATTGACTACAATCATCCTGACTTAAAAGAAGCTTATAAAGGCGGATATGATTTTATAGATAATGATGCCGATCCAATGGAAACGACCTACGAGGATTGGATAAATGCTGGCAAGCCGGAAGAACCAGGCTATGTGTATTACACAAACCACGGGTCACATGTCGCAGGGACGATTGCAGCCCAAAAGAAAAACAATGTGGATTATGCTGTGAAAGGGGTAGCACCTGAAGTAGATTTATATGCGTATAGAGTATTGGGACCTTGGGGAGGGGGAAATACACAAGGAATCCTTGCTG